>JBFGFW010000135.1:0-6666 GCA_041579395.1 Sulfitobacter sp. | reverse complement strand
TCATGCGCCTGCGCATCGCTGACCGACGCCATGATGATCAGGATGCAATCAGCCCCCAAGGCGCGCGCTTCGGCGACCTGATAGGTGTCGTACATGAAATCCTTGCGCAGCACGGGCAGGGTGCAGGCGGCGCGCGCTTCGACCAGATAGTCCTTGGCACCCTGAAAGCTGGGCGTGTCCGTCAGCACCGACAAACAAGTGGCTCCGCCAGCGGCATAGGCGGCAGCAAGCGTCGCGGGATCAAAATCGGCGCGAATCAACCCCTTGGACGGGCTGGCCTTTTTCACTTCGGCGATCAGGCCATAGCCTTCGCGCGCGGCATCAAACAACGCGTCCGCAAAGGGGCGCACAGGTGCCGCGCCGCGGGCCTGTTCCTCAATGACCGCAAGCGGTTTGGCGGCCTTGTCAGCCGCGATTTCGTCCAGCTTATAGGCCTTGATCTTGTCTAGGATGGTGTCGGTCATGGTCACTCCGGTGTTGTCCAGTTTATGGCGGGTTGGCCATGGGCGCGCAACCAGTCATTGGTGCGCGAAAACGGGCGCGATCCAAAAAAGCCACGCCGTGCGGACAATGGCGACGGGTGTGCGGTTTCGAGCTTGAGGTTGTTCAGCGGATCGACGTCCCTGGCTGCCTTGTGCGCATGCGCCCCCCACAGCAGATAGACGCGGGGGCGGTGCGCCAGATGCGCCAGCACCTGCGATGTCAGCGATTGCCAACCAAGCGACGCGTGCCCGCCCGCCGCACCCGCCGGCACCGTCAGCGTGGTGTTCAGCAGCAGCACGCCTTGGGCGGCCCAGAATCGCAGGTCGGCATGGTTTGGCGCAGCGCCAAGATCGTCGCGCATCTCTTTGAAAATATTTGATAATGATCGGGGAAGGGGCCGGGTATCCGCCGTTGCGGAAAAGGCCAGGCCGTGCGCGTGCCCGGAGGTGGGATAGGGATCCTGGCCCAGGATCACAACGCGGACATCGTCGGGCTGGGTCCGCTCTAGTGCTGCAAAAACCTGATCCGGCGACGGCAGAATATCGCGAGGATCATCGGCCAGCTTCATTTCAATGTCCGGCAAGGTGTCGGTGAAAAACGGCAGCGCGCGCCACGCCCCAAGACGGCTAAGGTCCAACAGGGTCATGCGCCCTGCGTGATGCGGGCCACTTGGGTGATCTTTTCGCGGGCCGCGCCGCTGTCGATGCTGGTGCGGGCCATCTCGACTCCGGTTTTCAGATCGGGGGCGGCGTCGGCCACAACCAGGGCAGCAGCAGCGTTCAGCAATACGGCGTCGCGGTAGGCAGAATGAACGCCGTCCAGCAAAGCATTGAAGTCGCGTGCGTTTTCTTCTGGTGTCCCACCGACGATGTCATCAAAGGGATGCACCGGCAGGCCCGCGTCTTCGGGGGTGATCTCAAACTCTGTCACCGACCCGTCGGGGGCAAGGGCGGCGACCCAGCTGACCCCGGTGATGGTCAATTCATCGGTGCCGTCGGATCCATGGACCAGCCACGCCCTTTCAGACCCAAGCGCGCCAAGCGTTTCGGCCATCGGGCGGATCAGATCGCGGCGATAGGCACCTGTAAGCTGACGTTTGACGCCCGCGGGGTTGGTCAGCGGCCCCAGAATGTTGAAGATCGTGCGGGTGCCCAATTCCGACCGCGTCGGCATCACGTGGGCTATGGCGGGATGGTGCATCGGGGCCATCATAAAGCCGATGCCCGCCTCTTTCAGCGCTGCTTCGACGACCTTGGGGCCGACCATGACCTTGAGACCCATTTGTGTCAGCGCATCCGCCGCGCCGGATTTCGACGACAGGTTGCGGTTGCCGTGTTTGGCCACCACGACGCCCGCACCCGCCACGACAAACGCCGTCGCGGTCGATATATTCAGCGTGCCTTTGCCGTCGCCGCCAGTGCCGACGATGTCCATCGCGCCCGCAGGGGCCACCACGGCATGGCATTTGGCACGCATCACATGGGCGGCTGCGGCATATTCATCAACGGTTTCGCCGCGCGTCCGCAGCGCCATCAGGAAGCCGCCGATCTGGCTGGGCGTGGCCTCGCCTTCGAACAGGATGCCGAACGCTTCCTCGGCCTGGGTGCGGGTCAGCGGGCCGTTGGCAGCCGCATCTATCAGGGGTTTCAGAAGCTCGCTCATGCCGGGGCCTTTACGTCATTCAGGAAGTTTTCCAGCATCTTGTGGCCGTGCTCGGACCGGATGGATTCGGGGTGGAACTGCACGCCGTGCAGGGGCAGGCTGCGGTGTTGCAGGCCCATGATGGTCCCGTCCGCCAGTTCGGCAGTGACATCAAGGCAATCGGGCAGGCTTGCGCGCTCGACCACCAGCGAATGATAACGGGTCGCGGCAAAGGGCGATGGCTGCCCGGCAAACACGCCTTTGCCATGGTGGTGCATCTGGCCCATCTTGCCGTGCACGATCTGGGGCGCGCGCACCACCTTGCCGCCAAAGGCCTGACCCAGTGTCTGATGCCCAAGACAGACCCCCAGCAATGGCGTGCGCGTGTCGGCGGCGGCAAGCGTCAGTTCCAGACAGATCCCTGCCTGATCCGGATCACACGGGCCGGGCGACAAAATGATCCCCTCAGGGCGCAGCGCCATCGCATCCTGAACGGTGATGGCATCGTTGCGGCGAATGTCGACCTCGGCCCCCAGATCGCCCAGATAATGCACCAGATTATAGGTGAAGCTGTCGTAATTATCTATCAGCAGAAGCATGGGGCAATTCTTTGTATGTTGACCGGGTTTAGGGCTAGAGAAACCGCGCCAAAACACGGTATAATGACCGCCAATACATGTTCAGGCTTAAGACCCATCGTCAAGGGCGGGTGGCCCTCAGAGCCATCGGCGCTGGAACAAAAACAGGAGAGATTGATACATGGCACGCGGTTTTCTTGGCGGTATCTTGATTGGTGGCGTGTTCAGTGTTGTCGTTGCGGGCGTCATTTCCTATGTGCTGCCGCTGGGGGTGCCTCCTTTGGTTGACGATAATGCCCCGACCAAGATGGCCGCAGGACCCGACGCGGTCGAGCCGGTAACAGCCCCTGAGGTGACTGCGTCGTTGGACGCACAGGTATCGCAGGCCGGGAATGCACCGCTGGCAGACGCGCCCATCCCGGACAGCGTTGAGACGATATCAGCCAACGCGATTACAGCGCCGCCCGCCGCACCTGAAACAGGGCAGGATCTTGCGATTGCGGCCCCTGCTGCCCCTTCCGATGACGCAAACTTGCCGGATCTGACCAGCGACGACCCCGTATTTCCCAATCCGTTGTCGTTGGCCCCGATGGCTCCCGAGGCCCGCGATAACGTCGATATCACCACCGAGCCCGCACAGCCCCCCGCAGTTGTGGTCGCGCTGGTGGATGAAAACTTGCCCGTCGTCGATCAGGCCCCCGATGAGGGCCCGACTGCGGTACCCCCGTCCGTCGAACGGGCCCCCGCCACCCAACCCGCTGCCCGGATCGGTGAGGAAACCGCAGAGGTACCGATGACGCGGCCCGCTCCTCTGCCGGTACCGGTACCGAAACCGCCTGTTGTTGCCGCGATCCCAAAACCCGCGCCGGTCCCTGCGCCCATGCCAGAGACCGAGACATCCGAGACCGAGGGGCGGCCGACGATTGGCAAGCCCGCGGCCATCACCTCGGAACGCGATACCGGTGTTACCATTAACCGGCTGCCGACCGCCTTGTCCCCCGAACAGCCCGCCGATGACGCCGCAAAAGGTATCGTGGCGGGGGCCATCGCCAGGTACGGGCAACCGTTTGCCAACGCCGATGACAAACCGCTGATGAGCATCCTTTTGATTGACGAGGGCAGCGATCTGACCGGCGGCGAAGTCGGCATCGCGGCCCTGCGCAGTTTCCCCTATCCGATCAGCTTTGCCGTCGATGTCAGCCTGCCAGACGCGGCAGAGCGGTTGCGCGTCTACCGTGACGAGGGGTTCGAAGTGATGGCGATGGTCGATCTGCCGGTAGGCGCGCAACCATCCGATGCAGAGACGACATTGGCCGTCGTGTTTAGCCGGATGCCCGAAGTGGTGGGCGTGCTGGAAGGGCAAGCCGCCGGATTGCAGCCCAGTCGCGACGTGGCAGATCAGGTAACCGGGATTTTGCGGCAAGGCGGCTTTGGGCTGGTGACGCAAGACAAGGGGCTGAACACGATGCCAAAACTGGCGATCAAGGAAGGCGTGCCTGCCGCACCGATCTTTCGGGATTTCGACAGCAAAGGCCAGACGCCCACCGTGATCCGGCGTTTCCTGGATCAGGCGGCCTTCAAGGCGGGCGTCGAAGGATCGGTGATCATGCTGGGCCGGATGCGCCCCGAGACGATCTCGGCGCTGCTGGTCTGGGGGCTGCAGGACCGTGCCAGTCAGGTTGCACTCGCACCGATATCAGCGGTGCTGCTGGATCAGACCGTCGAATAGGCAGGCAATTTGACGCGTCTGCAGTCGCTTACCTAGATAATTTCGTCTTCATCAAACAGCGGGTCGCTTTCCAGCTGCGTGACCATGTCTTCGACGGTATCCGCGACCGCGCGCGGCAACAGCTTGGCCAGATGAAAGACAGCGTCGCCTTCATTCACCACGGGCAGGATGGCGCGCCCGATCAGAATGCCGTCAAAGGGTGCCACGATGTCTTCTTCGGATTTGCCAAACGGGTCGGACACGGTAGCCAGCGCATCGCCTTCCTTGACGGTCTCGCCCTCGGCGCGGAAGGTGCGCAGCAACCCCCCCACTGGTGCGCGCAGCCAAGTGGAACTGGAACACACATGCGACTGACGACGCGACGCGGCGATGCCCTTGGCGGGCAGCATGTCTTCGCCATGCATTACCCGCAAGATGCCCGCGACACCGGCGCGCACGGCCATTTCATCAAAGCGCAGACCTTCGCCCGCCTCGTAAAGCAAAACCGGCGTGCCCTTGGCCGACGCCACGGCGCGCAATGATCCGTCGCGCAGCGGCGAGGTCAGCACCACGGGGGCGGCGAAATTGATCGCCATGCGCCGGGTGATCTGATCAGACGGCGAAATGCGGACCTGCGGCAGATTGGTGCGGTGGATGGCTGCCGAATGCAGATCGATGCCGAAATCACAGCGCAACACCACGTCGTTCAAGAAAATATGCGCCAGCCGCGACCCGAGGGAGCCTGACGGATGGCCGGGAAAGCAGCGGTTCAGATCGCGCCGGTCGGGCAGATAACGCGACCGGTTGATGAACCCGAACGAATTCACGACAGGTACCACTAGCAAAGTGCCGCGCAGGGCATTCAGCTGCGGGGTGCGCAGCAGGCGGCGCACGATCTCTACCCCGATCAGTTCATCGCCATGCACGGCGGCACTGACGAACATCGTCGGACCTTGGCGCTTGCCGTGGATGACTTCAAGCGACAGGCCCACAGGCGTGTGATCGGGCAAGATCGAAATCGGCAGGTCAAATTGGGCGCGGGTGCCGGGGGCTACCTTTTGACCCGCGATTTCAAAAGGTATCTGGTTCGGCATTATCCGTTATTCCCTCGTCCCGAGAACCGGGCCGCATCTGCTGCCGCACGGCGGATCGCGTCGGACTTGTGCACGGTTTCCATGTATTCGGCTTCGGCGTCGCTGTCATAGACCACACCACCGCCTGCCTGAATGTACAAGGTTTTGTCCTTGATCACGGCGGTACGCAGGGCGATGCACATGTCCATATCACCGCCTGCGCTGAAATAGCCGACACCGCCACCGTAAAGCCCGCGCTTTTCAGGCTCCAGTTCATCGATGATCTGCATGGCGCGGACTTTGGGCGCACCCGACACGGTACCCGCTGGCATGCCCGCAAAAAATGCGTCCAGCGCATCGCGGTCCTCGCGCAATTCGCCCACCACGTTCGACACGATGTGCATCACATGGCTATAGCGTTCGACGATGAATTCTTCGGTGGGGCGCACGGTGCCAATCTTGGCCACGCGCCCCACATCGTTGCGGCCCAGATCCAGCAGCATCAGATGCTCGGCCAATTCCTTTTCATCTGCCAGCAAATCGGCCTCGAGCGCGCGGTCTTCCTCGGGGGTGGTACCGCGGCGGCGGGTACCTGCAACGGGGCGAATGGTGATTTCGCGACCAAAGACCCTTACCAGAATTTCTGGGCTGGCACCGACCACGTGAAAATCGCCAAAGTTGAAATAGAACATGAAGGGCGACGGGTTGGTGCGCCGCAAACTGCGATAAAGCGCGAATGGCGGCTGCGAGAACCCTTGGGTCCAGCGCTGCGACGGGACGACCTGAAAGATGTCTCCGGCCACGATATAGTCGCGGGCCTTTTCAATCGCGGCCTTGTATCCGTCTCGGGTAAAGTTGCTGACCGGTGCGGCTTCTTCATGGGCCTCGCCCAGGTCGCGGCTGGTGCCGGGCATCGCACGTTCCAGATCGCGCACGGCATCCATCACACGCTCGGCCGCCTGGGCATAGGCTGCCTTGTCTGAAAGCCCGTCGGACACCCACGCCGGCGAGACGATCGTGACCTCGCCCTTGACCCCGTCCAGCACGGCAATCACCGACGGGCGGACCATCATGGCGTCGGGCAGGCCAAGCGGGTCGGGGTTGATGTTGGGCAGATGTTCGACCAGCCGGATCATATCATAGCCCAGATAGCCAAACAGCCCCGCCGCCGCCTGAGGCAGCG
>JBFGFW010000134.1:0-6692 GCA_041579395.1 Sulfitobacter sp. | reverse complement strand
TCAGGAACCCGCTGAATGACCCCGACACTTGCCCTGCTGATCGTGGTACTGGCGATCTGGATGCTGGCGGCCGCTTGGTGCGGCTATGGCAAACGGTTCCTGGGCTTTCTAATGGTGCTACTGGTAGGGCTGTCGCTGAACAGCGGATGGCTGGTCTGGGGCTTGGGTGCGCGACTGTTTGAAAACCCGGTCATCATGGCGCAAAGTGCCGCTACCGGCTATGCGCTATGCGCATTCGGCGTGGGCTGGCTGGTGGGGCGCGTGGCGCGCGAATTGCAGGCGACGCGGGTCGATAAGCCCACCAGGGTTTGACGCCCCGCTTAAACAGCGCTAGGCCGCATTTCATGACCAGGATTTCATTTCCACACATGCGCGGCAAGCTCACGTTCGGGCGCAAGCTGGACGAGCTGACCTGGTTGCGGGTCGGGGGCGCTGCGGATTACTTGTACCAGCCTGCAGATGCGGACGATCTTGCCGGGTTCCTGTGTGCATTGCCCGACGAAATGACGGTGTTTCCCATGGGTGTCGGATCGAACCTGATCGTGCGCGATGGCGGTTTGCGGGCCGTGGTGATCCGTCTGGGCCGCGGGTTCAACGGGATCGAGATCAAAGATGGTCAGGTGATTGCGGGGGCCGCCGCGCTGGACGCGCATGTGGCACGCAAGGCGGCGGATGCGGGGCTGGACCTGACATTCCTGCGGACCATTCCGGGAAGCATCGGCGGTGCCGTGCGCATGAACGCAGGCTGTTATGGCAGCTATACCGCCGATCATTTCGTCAGCGCCGACGCAATAACGCGAACCGGGGAGCGGGTCACTTTGACGGCTGATGATCTGCGGTTCCGTTACCGCCAGACAACGTTGAACGATGGGTGCGTGATCGTCTCGGCCCGTTTCGCGCCGCCATTGGGCGACCCGGAACATCTGCTTCAACGCATGGTGCACCAACTGCAAAAACGCGACGAGACTCAGCCCACCAAAGACCGCAGCGCCGGGTCGACCTTTCGCAATCCAGCCGGGTTTTCCAGCACCGGGCAGGCAGATGACCGCCATGATCTGAAAGCGTGGAAAGTGATTGATGACGCTGGCCTGCGCGGTGCGACGCGCGGGGGGGCCCAGATGAGCCCCAAACACCCGAATTTCCTGATCAACACCGGGGGGGCGACTGCCGCCGATCTGGAGGGATTGGGCGAAGAAGTAAGAAAAAAGGTTTACGATTCAACCGGTATCACGCTAGAGTGGGAAATTATGCGGATCGGCGAAACATAATCGTTTGGGCGCACAGGCACTGCCGCATTTTGCGGATCATTAAAAATAAATAGGGTCGCCAAAGACCCATGAAAAAAGGCACGTTAAGTGGGATTGTCGAGCAGGACACCCCCGAAAGTGGCGGTACTGATGGGTGGTCCTTCGTCTGAACGCGAAGTGTCCCTGTCAACAGGGCGTTCATGCGCCGCCGCTTTGCGGGAACGAAATTTCACAGTCGTCGAGGTCGATGCCGGCCCTGATCTGTGCGCGGATCTGCGCGCGATTACACCCGATGTCGTGCTGAATTGTCTGCATGGCAGGTGGGGTGAAGACGGCTGCGTGCAGGGCATGCTGGAATGGATGGGCATCCCCTACAGCCATTCGGGGGTGCTGGCGTCGGCGCTGGCGATGGATAAACAGCGCAGCAAGGATGTGTTCCGTTCGGTGGGATTGCCGATCGTCGAAAGCATCATCGTGCCTGCCTCCGATGTCCGCGCCCGGCACGTGATGGACCCGCCTTATGTGGTGAAACCCAATAACGAAGGGTCATCGGTGGGCGTCTATCTGGTCGACATCGAGAACAACGGTCCCCCTCAGTTAAGCGATGACATGCCTGCCGACGTGATGGTCGAACGGTTCGCCGCAGGTCGCGAATTGACCACGACCGTGATGGGCCAGCGCGCACTGACCGTGACCGATATTCTGACCACCGGCTGGTACGACTACGACGCGAAATACAAGGCTGGCGGGTCGACCCATGTGGTACCTGCCGACATCCCCGCCGACATTTTCGACCTGTGCATGGAGTATGCCTTGCGCGCGCACAATGCGCTTGGCTGCAAGGGCATCAGCCGCACCGATTTCCGTTGGGACGAGGCGCGCGGCGCAGACGGTCTGATCCTGCTTGAAACCAACACCCAGCCCGGCATGACGCCCACGTCGCTGTCGCCCGAGCAGGCCCAGGCCGTTGGTATTTCATTTCCCGATCTGTGCGCTTGGATGGTGGAGGACGCGTCATGCAATCGTTGATCAAACGGGGTAAAGCTGCGCGGGTGACACGGGCCGACCCGGCTCCGTCGCGGTGGGCCTGGCGCATGCAGCGCCTGATGCTGACCCCCACCTTTCTGTTTGGATTGCGGGTCGGGATGCCGTTTTGTCTGACGCTGGCGGCGGGTCTGATCTATCTGTCGGACGACGCGCGGCGCAATCAGATCACCGAAGCTTACGTGAATGCCCGGTCCAGCATTGAGCAGCGCCCCGAATTCATGGTCAAGTTAATGGCCATCGACGGGGTCGAGGACGCGCTGGCCGCCCAAGTCCGTGCCGCGCTGCCGATCGAATTCCCGACCAGTTCCTTTGATCTTGATCTGGCCGCCATGCGCAATGCGATCATCGCCTTGCCGGGCGTCAAGCAGGCCAGCCTGCGCGTCAAGCCGGGCGGCCTTTTGCATGTGGCGGTGCAGCCGCGCTTGCCGGTGGCGATCTGGCGGACTGAAGACGGGCTTGCTTTGGTCGATGCCGAAGGCACGAACATCGGCACCGTGGATCACCGCACAGACCGCACCGATCTGCCGCTTGTGGTGGGGGACGGTGCCAATCGCGAGGTGGCCGAGGCGCTGAACCTGATGCGCGCGGCGGCCCCCTTGGGGGACCGGCTGCGCGGTCTGGTCCGCATGGGCGCGCGCCGCTGGGATGTGGTTCTTGACCGGGACCAGCGGATCATGCTGCCCGAAACCGGTGCGGTTCAGGCGCTTGAGCGGGTGATCGCGCTGGAAGGTGCCGAAGACGTACTAAGCCGCGACGTCGCGCGGGTCGACATGCGGTTGGCGCAAAGACCAACCGTGCAAATGAACAAAGAGGCCACCCAAGAATGGTGGCGCATCAGACAGATTTCGGGGCAGTAGAAATGATGGACCTATACGGCAGTCAACGGTCGATGCGGCACATGCGCAAGTTGGCAATGCAGCGCGGTGTTGTGGCAATTCTGGATGTGGGCACGTCAAAGATCGCCTGCCTTGTGCTGCGGTTCGACGGCTCTGGCCGGATGGCAGACGAGGGCGAAATCGGATCGCTTGCCGGTCAGTCGGGCTTTCGGGTGATCGGGGCTGCGACAACGCGGTCACGCGGCGTGCGCTTTGGCGAGATTTGCGCGATGCAGGAAACCGAACGCGCGGTACGTACGGCACTTCAGGCCGCGCAGAAGATGGCGAATATCCGCGTCGATCACGTGATCGCATGTTTCTCGGGGGCCGAGCCGCGCAGCTATGGCCTGGACGCAGAGATCGATCTGGAAGGTCAGGTGGTGACAGAGCAGGACGTGGCACAGGTTCTGGCCCGCTGCGATGTGCCTGAATACGGCGAAGACCGCGAAGTGTTGCATGCGCAGCCGGTGAATTTTGCGCTCGACAACCGGTCGGGCCTGTCCGATCCGCGCGGACAGCTTGGCAATACCCTATCGGTCGACATGCATATGCTGACCGTCGATGCCGCCGCCGTGCAGCATCTGGCGCATTGCATCAAGCGCTGCGATCTTGAATTGGCGGGGATCGCGTCGTCGTCCTATGTTTCCGGCATTTCGTCGCTGGTCGAGGATGAACAGGAACTGGGGTCGGCCTGCATTGATCTGGGCGGCGGGTCCACATCGGTGTCGATCTTCATGCGCAAACACATGATCTATGGCGACAGCGTGCGGATGGGGGGCGATCACATCACGTCGGACATTTCAATGGGTCTGCAAGTGCCAACCGCCAATGCCGAACGGATCAAGACATTTTACGGCGGCGTGCAGGCGACCGGCATGGACGACCGCGAGATGATCGATATCGGCGGCGACACCGGCGATTACGAGCGCGACCGCCGGACCGTCAGCCGCGCCGAACTGATCGGCATCATGCGCCCCCGCGTCGAGGAAATTCTGGAAGAAGTCCGCGCACGCCTGGACGCCGCTGGCTTTGATCACCTGCCCAGCCAACAGATCGTGCTGACCGGTGGCGGCAGCCAGATCCCCGGTCTGGACGGACTGGCCAGCAAGATACTGGGCCAGCAAGTGCGCTTGGGCCGACCGTTGCGCGTTCATGGTCTGCCGCAGGCGGCAACCGGCCCCAGTTTCGCGTCCGCCGTCGGTCTGGCGCTGTTCGCGGCGCACCCGCAGGACGAATGGTGGGACTTCGACATCCCCGCAGATCGCTATCCGGCGCGGTCGCTCAAGCGCGCTGTCAAGTGGTTCAGAGATAACTGGTGACCCCCATATGCGGTATGAAGGCCGAAATGATGGGAATTTCGGCAAAAAAGTGCCCATATAATGTGGCAGAAATGTGTTTTATTGGTGACGCAAGGGGCTTGTCCCTGTACAATGGCAGAAATTGAACAAAAAAATGCCCCGTCAGCGGGCAAAACAATACAGGCGGATGGCTCATGACCCTTAATCTCTCATTGCCCGGACAAGGCGACCTGAAACCCCGTATTACCGTTTTCGGTGTCGGCGGGGCAGGCGGGAACGCCGTCAACAACATGATCGAGAAAAATCTTGATGGTGTGGATTTCGTTGTGGCCAACACCGACGCGCAGGCGTTGCAGCAGGCCAAGGCGGAGAACCGGGTCCAGTTGGGTATCAAAGTTACCGAAGGTCTGGGTGCCGGGGCGCGTGCGTCCGTCGGTGCCGCCGCAGCCGAGGAATCCATCGAGCAGATCGTCGACCATCTGGCCGGCGCGCACATGTGTTTCATCACCGCCGGCATGGGCGGGGGCACCGGGACAGGTGCCGCTCCGATCATCGCGCAGGCTGCCCGCGAGTTGGGCGTCCTGACCGTCGGCGTCGTGACCAAGCCCTTCCAGTTCGAAGGTGCCAAGCGGATGCGCCAGGCCGAAGAAGGCGTCGAGGCGCTGCAAAAGGTCGTTGATACGCTGATCATCATTCCCAATCAGAATCTCTTCCGGTTGGCGAACGAAAAGACCACCTTCACCGAGGCGTTCTCGATGGCGGATGACGTTTTGTATCAGGGTGTTAAAGGCGTGACCGACCTGATGGTGCGTCCCGGCCTGATCAACCTCGACTTTGCGGACGTTCGCGCTGTGATGGACGAGATGGGCAAGGCGATGATGGGCACGGGCGAAGCCGAAGGCGAAGATCGCGCCATTCAGGCGGCCGAAAAGGCCATCGCGAACCCGCTGCTGGACGAAATCAGTCTGCGCGGTGCCAAGGGCGTCTTGATCAACATCACCGGCGGCCATGATCTGACCCTGTTTGAACTGGACGAAGCGGCCAATCGCATCCGCGAGGAAGTTGATCCAGACGCAAACATCATCGTCGGGTCCACGCTTGACACCGAAATGGGCGGCATGATGCGGGTCAGCGTTGTGGCGACAGGCATCGACGCCGTCGATGTGAACACCGAAATGCCGGTGCCGCGCCGCTCCATGTCAAAGCCATTGCCATCCAGAACCATCGTCGCACCTTCGGCACCCGCGATGGAGGATCCTGCACCGATCGCGGCCGAAGCAGCCTATGCCGAGGATCAACCGCAGCTGTTCGAAGACGTCGCCGCTGACGATCAGGACAACTTTGACGATGATGTCTATGCTCAGGACACGCAGGATGCGGATGATCTGCCACCGCCTGCATACCGTCCAGAGGTTGCGACATTCCAGCCGCGTCGCGAAGAGATTGAAGAAGAAACCCCGCAAGAGGCTTTCGTGGCCCCACGCGCCCCCGGAACGCCATCGCCAGAAGCGTTGGCCCGTCTGCGCGCCGCAGCGCAAAAGGCATCCCCGATCCCTCAGCAGCGGTCCCAGACGCAACCCCAGCCTCAGCAGCGCGCACAACCAGCCGCCGCAGAGCATGGCGAGAAGCGCTTTGGCATCAATTCGCTGATCAACCGGATGACCGGCCACGGCGAGCCAGAAGCGCAGCAGCGCCCAACCCGCCAGCAACCCCCAGTTCAGACCCGTGCCACTTCCGCTGCGCCGCAGCCCCGTGATGCACAGGATGAAGATCAGGAACGCATCGAAATCCCTGCGTTCCTGCGCCGTCAGGCAAACTAAGACCCTCGGACAAGACAGTAACAAGTGCACAAGGGCCACCCGGTTGGGTGGCCTTTTTGTGTTTGGGGTCAAGTTGTTGACGCTGCAAAGCTGCGCGTCATGTGAAATAAACGCGTGATCGACCGTGATCGCGTTTGAAATATCATCACAAATCTACCGGTCCCGTCCCCTTGAAAGGTAAGGTTTCCATACCAAAAACAAGGACTTGCCGGAATGTAGGCGCGATGACGCCCAATTGTTTCAGGCATGTTTCAGACCGTAGCAATGATTGAATTGAGCATTTGGAACGGCGTCGATAAGTGTTTGTTCAACTTAGACACATGATCTTTGGCCATTGGGAATATACCGTGCAGACAACCATCAAGACAGCGATCAGCTTTAGCGGGAAGGGCCTTCATTCGGGCC
>JBFGFW010000133.1:0-6728 GCA_041579395.1 Sulfitobacter sp. | reverse complement strand
ATTCAATGCGGACATGATTTGGCTGATGCAATAGATCAAGACATCGCGGTCATGGATCGTGGCCACCCCTTCGCTGGACGGTTTGACCTCCAGATAGTTTTTGCCGGTTTCATCCTCATAGCGGCGGACCCGGTGGTCCGGCTTGGTTGAAAGCGAGAAGATCGGATGCGCCATTGACGCCATATCGCCTTTGGGGGCGGCATCGAAGATATCACAGACAAAGAAGTCCCCCTGCTCCTGCCTGTCGGGCAACAAAGGCGATCTGATATCTTTCGTGATTTCACCCACATTTTTTCCTTTCGTGTTTTTACACACATCCTGGCAAGCTATCGTGATTTCACCCACACCCGGACAGATTCGTGATATGACACACAAAACCTTGATTCGGGGGATAGAATTCGTGATTTCACCCACAGGGTCAAGATGTTTCGTGATTTCACCCACAAAACTTGACGGTCGTGCCTCTACACACGCAAGATCGTGACTTCACACACGACTGATCGTGATTTCACCCACAGAAGGTCTTTTTTCATGCTTTTAAATCAAGTGCTTAAGGGATGTTTCACAGTGACTAACACGATTCATAACACATATATAACACCCCCCGGCATTGGGTGAGAAAAACAAGGTCAGTGTGGACCGGCCATGTTTTGTGGGAAAACCTAAGAAGAACAGCAAATGAAAGTCACTCCGCCTCAAGACCGTAGACTTGCCCAGATGTACGATCCCGGAAAAAATCGACCCGTGATCCATTCCAGTGATAGTCAAGATGACGGCCTTGGACGGGATCCGTTGCCAGGTCGGGGTAGAACAGCCCAACGCAGTCCCCCTGCCCTCTTACGCTAGGATAACAGACACCGTCTGATCCACTGATTTTCAGCGCAAAGCCCGCTTCTTGTGAAAAGCTGTACCTGTCACTTTGAAGCAGTGTTTCATGCAGAGAAATGACTTGCCTAAGATCGTGCAGATGCGCATCGACTGACAACGTCAATTCGCGAAACTGAGAGGTCCATCCCGCAGGCTCATTTGTTGATCTCATGAAGATCGCATGGTGATGGACCGTTTCAAATAATGCCGTTTCAAATTCAGACGCGATGTAGAGCACGCCGAAACTACCATCGGAAAAACGACTTGGACGGTCACGGCTGACGTGGGTAAAGGGGGCCATCAGATAACTGGCCCCTGCCCCAGACACCCGCCGCGAAACCGGCACCAGATCAAGGTTGCCCACCGATTCCATCAGTCGTGGATTTGTTTTTTGCTCTGCCGCGATCAAAAGCGGCCAATCCGCCGGGTCAGCGATATCTTCGAACAAATCGATCGGAGGATGAATACTGCGGATGATCCGCACGGCACCGTCCCATTGAACATGTGTTTTGGGGATGCTGTCTGTGACCGTCACCAAGCCCCACGTTCCGCGTCAAGATATCGACGCACCCGCATGATGTCAGTCAACTCTCCACCCAACATCACATCAAGTGCCGATCGACCCCCGAAAGCCGCATTTGGCGCTTTGATCCAATGATACCCCCGCTGGGGTTCAGTGAACATGTAGCGCAGAGCCTTGTGGATCCCCATAAGATTGGAAAGCCGTGCCTTGCAGTCCCTGTTGAAACGGCCAAGCGATCCCGACTTCCAGCGCCGGAAAGTCCTGGTCGGTTGATCCAGCAGCACTGCTGCCTCCTCGTCCGTCAGCGCCCAGAATTTGAAAAGGTTAAGCGCCGCGCGAAACATTGCAGCCGCTTCATCATCTGTGATGGGCTGTGGAATGAATTCTGGTGCCGTCGTTGCGATATGATGCAGGGTCATTGGTTTGTCTCCATATGGCATCACTTAGCATTTATTTGGCCATATGGCAATAACGTGATGTATAGCGTCCTTTTTAGCGTCAAGCGTCCGCTGCATCGCAGATCGCCTTTACCTCAGCGCGAAATGCGGCGGTCATCAGAGGCGACACGACTTTCGTTGCCAACCCGATATCAAGGGGGTCATACCAATCCCGAAGCCGCGACATCTCTTCGGCTGACAACGATACGGCAACGCGCATACTCTCGCCGCCCTTCTCAAACTCTTGGACAACCGGCTTTTTCGAGGTGCTTATTTTTGCTCGGAAATGCGCGATTGTTTTCTTGCGGGCGGCATACAGCAGATCATCAATCGGCACGCCAAATTTTTCAGCCGTGTCATGCAGCCGTTTCGTGAGAGGTATCCCAAGATGAATTATGCGGCTTACGATTTCGCCTTTGCCTTCAACTTCGGGAACCGGTTTTGGTGGCGCGGCTTTCTTTTGGCGCGGCTTCGCAGGCGCGGTTTTGAGCGCTGTTTCCTGAACAGGTGCGGAATCTTCCTTTGCCGGTGACATAGGAGTTTCGGCCTTGGCCGGCGCATCCGTCTCATCTTCTGGCGGTTTGCCGATAATTTCTTTTGTCCGGAAATACTGTTCGTCTGTGCCCTTCAGCTGCAAGGGAATCCGTTTGCGCTTAACCATTTGCAGGCCCCGTTATCTCCAGGCAAAGGTCCAGAAACGCCGTCATCTCGTCCAAGGCATCCTTAAGGTGTTTAGGGTTCTTGAAGAACTTTTCCTTCCGGGTCTTTTCCGACGCAATCATCCGGTCAAGCAGCCCCTCCTCGTCCATGCGACGGTAAGCATCTCGCTGCTGAACATAGCGCGGGATGAACCGCAGCTTTTCCTTTGGCGGCGCAATCCCGTCTCCGACCAACTTGTTCACGCGGGCATGCATCATAACGCCCGCTTCCGTCTTGGTTGGTTTTGACCCCACCCTGTTGATGGCGGCACGGAACGGAGGCAGCGATTTAGGATCATCGACCCGCGATCGCATGCGGTACATCCAGTTCGCCGTGCCGATTGCAGTCGACAGATCGCTGGTTGATGGCTGGATCGGGCACAAGATGAGATCCGAAACCGTCGCCAACTGATCGTGAAGCTCGTTGGCGTCGCCCGGTGTGTCCACAATAAAGAGGTCGAGATCGCCCTCCTCTTCCAGATCAATGATCATCTCGCGGGCTTCTTGGGGGTTAAGCGTCTTGAACGCCTGAACGCCGTCGCTCCAGTTGCCTGCGACAGTCGCACGGCCCGCCCATTGCACCAGATTTTCGGTCTTGTCCGTGTCCAGAAAACCGCAAGCGATATTCCCGGCACTCGCGGCACTGAGCAGCCCCCGCGCCAACGTCGATTTTCCCGCGCCGCCCTTTTGGTTGATCAGTGTGATGACCAGCATTTTTCCCGCCTCATGTAATTTGCCAAACTGCAACAACGCTCTTTTGTAGAAATGAGAGCCTGCTGTCATGCTTAAAAGCAAATGCGCAAAAGTGCAAGGTGTATAAATGTAATAAGGGAAATTGTAAATATGCACTTATGTTTTAGTGTATAGTGTAAAACGTGACAAATGTAATTGTGAAAACATACGCTATGATGAAGTGTAGATTCGCTTTGTGTCGAAAAGTAGATGTGTAATAAATAACTGATCTAGGGCTTTAAGTGGCCCGTTCCCTATAAGCACCATGCACTACCGCGTGGTTGGTCGCTTCTGGCTTCAGAAATAGGCCCTCAGAGGCGCGCTGGCCTCGACCTGACATCGACTTACGCGCTTATGCCGCCCGGTTCCGCTGAAAGTTTGTTTTGCAGCCGGTCTTGTAAGTTCAGAGCCAATTTCGTGTCGCAATACGCATTGCAGATCGTCTGGCGTCGAAACCTAGGAGTTAAAAATGGAATATCTCCATCTGCTACACGGATGATCAACGCGCGAGCGGGTTTGCTGTGCAGCACCGCCGAGCGTACCCCTGGCCATTTACCGCGACACAGAAACATTGGAACTGCCACCGCGGCCCTGCAACTCGGCGTGCCTTACTCCAGTTATCTGGGCCCAGTATCAATCCCAACTCGGCAAAGCAGCGCAGGCATCCGGCCGCCCATCGACTGCCTCGTACATATTTGACGGTATACTATATATAATGTCCGCTGTCGTGGATCGCGGCACATTCTGACGCCACGCGACTACCGCATCCTGGCGGCACCCCAGATTTCCGTGGGCCGACCAGAGCGTCCATATCGCGGTTTCATTCGATCCCGCTCGATAGTGGATCCTCGCGGTCTTTTAACAACGCTCGACATCATCGCACCGATGCTCAAAATCCAGTGCCCATGATTGCCCGGCATCCAAACAGTCTTGAACGTGGCATTTCTAGATCTGTATGCCAGCTTAACAGTGCCCCGGATCATACTGGTCGAATCAATGGCTCATTCGGGTTACCAGCTCGACATAGAGTGGCTGTTGCGATTATCGATACAGTCATGCGGCACCCGCCAGATTGTCACGGAACCTGTCCCGCAATCCTGAAGCCAAATTGGAAAAGTTTCGTCTAAACATCAGAAATTACTGGAATTTCGGCTTATAAACCACCACAGTGATGCTCATACTTTGATTAGATTCGAATTTTCGGGTCATTAGTTCTGCTGCGTGTTTAACTATTTATTGCCTTAAGCATCTCCACTTTTTCCGTTGGGGCCGTTTTTCGATGTCCGTCAGGTCGCTGCTCAAAAGAATGTTTCGAAAGGACGGCGCTCGCGCCATGTCTTCCCGATTCAGTTCAGCCGGCATCTTGCGCGACCCAACCCACGACAGCCTCAACCGCGAGGAATCGTTCCGCGTTGAAGCGCTGGAGCCTCGCATTCTGCTTTCCGCAGATCCCGTGTTGGGAGAGATGGCCCGTATCGCGGAGAAGGCAAGCTGGGACGATCCGACGGTCACCACCGCGGCGATTGTTGAGACGATTGAAGCAGTCGCGGAGCAGGACGCCAGAGCCGCCGATTTCGATGTAATAGACCCCAGGGATGACGATGTTGACTGGCCGGACGCCTGGATTGATCAGGCAGCCCGCGACACCGCCGCCAATGGAGCCGTCGAAATCACCAGCACTAAGAGCGCTGATAATAGCCATGGTGCGAATGTCACGGTAGCGTCGGTCGACCACGACGGCCACACACCGACCGGACCGCCGGTTGGGTCTCATGTCTTTGCAGTCGATCCTTCAGCAGATGATGCGCATGCACCATCTGCATTTGGCGTTTCGGATATGCATCGTCTGACGCTTGCAACGCCGGCTGCTGGAGCAGCCGCGGCTGATATCCTACTTGCCGATGCGCAGACGACGATTACCAAGGCGCAGGCGATCTGGACCGCAGCACGGGGCGCACTTGCAACGCCGGTCACCTTCGCAGTCGACGATCTGACGGGTGACTCGCTTGCCGCCTACGATGGCGGCACCAAAATCATTACAATCGACCGCAACGCCGCCGGGGCAGGGTGGTTCATTGATACGTCGCTTGACGACAATGCTGAATTCACAACGCTTGATGGCCTGACGCTGCGCGCCGATGCGGGCAACGCTGCGACGAACGTCGATCTGCTGACCGCCGTCCTGCATGAACTCGGCCACGCCTACGGTTTCGATCATGCGACTGGTCTTGCGGTAATGGCCGCTGAACTGGACGAAGGCGAGCGTGTACTTTTGCCGGCAACGGTCGCAGGCAGCCCTGCCAAGATACCCGCGACGATCTACTACCAAGTCTCCGAGACCGGCAGTGTCACCGCGTATGGTGACGCGGATCTTTCTCAACAGCTTTTGACGACAACGGGTGCGACAACGCTCATCGGTCAAGCAGCGGGGAAAGACGTTCTTGTTGGTGCTGATGACCTGCTTGGCGGGCTGGAGGCCGAGGGTATCTTTACGGTAACTGGTCCTGACAGTGGCACACTTGGATTTGCGACCGACGCCACGACGACCTTCACACTGGCATACTCTGGTATCGGTTTGCTTCGCGGGGGCAATAATACCGACACAGCGCTTTACGTTGTCGAGGGCCAAGACGTGGACAGCGTTTGGGATATCACATCCGTAAACGCGGGCACGCTGACATCTGAAAACGGCATCATCCATTTTGAAAATATCGGCAAGCTGGTTGGCGGGACCGAAGCTGATGCGATCATCTATGGGGCAGGGGGTCTGCTGACCCACGGTTTCGACGACACCAATGATGGGGTCTATGAAATGACCGTGGGCGATTTCGTGACCTTGTCCTTGGGTGACGGTGCCACGGTTGGGTCCACCTTCGTCCAAAATCAAAGCGTCACGGGTTTCGTTATTGGCGGGACTGATCCTGTTACTCTGACGGGTGTCGATATCGTGACCGTCACCGTCACTGCGGCAACTCTCTTCGCCGGTACGGATGGCGAGACATATTTCACTCGTAAAGCCAACGGTGATGTAAACCTCGGGACCGGTCTTGAGGCTGAAAACTTTAATTTCGACCTGCGGTTCTATCGCCAGGCCGATACTTCCGAAACTGAAGCGGGCTACCACGTGTGGGCCTCCCTAGATGCGTCGGTTGACCTACTGAACCTGATCAATGCCGACGCTTTGAAAGGCTCTATCGGTGATGCGCAGGTCCTGCTGAACGTCGCGTCCGATGGTGCCGTTATCGGCGGGGCGAATACGAATTCCCTAGTAGTGTTGCGCGAGGCACCGTCGTTCGTCGATGCGACGGCAGAATTGGCCTCGGTCACCGGCACCGCCGCGATGATATTCCAAGAAAAATCCGCCGCCACGTACACCGATGTTGCATACTTTGCCGGTGGGGTGACCCTGACCAAGACGACAGCCGATGTTGTACTTCCAACGACCGATACAGTCTTCGGCGATCTGCTGGT
>JBFGFW010000132.1:0-6732 GCA_041579395.1 Sulfitobacter sp. | reverse complement strand
CGCAATGGACCCCGCACCCCGGTGAAGCGGCGGTCGCACAGGACGCAAGGCCTGTGGTGCGACCCGGGAATTGCCGAAATCCCTCGGCACACAGCAAATTGGAGACGACTGATGTCGAAGCGCCAGAGCGCAAAGTATAAACTCGACCGCCGGATGGGCGAGAACATCTGGGGTCGGCCCAAAAGCCCGGTCAACCGTCGCGAATATGGCCCTGGCCAGCACGGTCAGCGCCGCAAGGGCAAGATTTCCGACTTCGGTATTCAGTTGCGCGCCAAGCAAAAGCTTAAGGGCTACTATGGCGACCTGACCGAAAAGCAGTTCCGCCGCATCTATGGCGAAGCCGAGCGTGTCAAAGGCGATACAGGTGAAAACTTGATTGGCCTGCTCGAGCGTCGTTTGGACGCCGTCGTTTACCGCGCCAAGTTCGTGGCAACCGTTTTTGCGGCACGCCAGTTCGTGAACCACGGCCACGTTCGCGTGAACGGCAAGAAGGTGAATATCCCTTCGTACCGTGTCAAAGAAGGCGACGTGATCGAAGTGCGTGATCGTTCCAAGCAGATGGCGGCCCTGTTGGAAGCCACCCAGCTGCCAGAGCGTGACGTTCCTGATTACATGGAAGTCGATCACTCCAAGATGACAGCGACATTCGTGCGCACCCCTGCTTTGGGTGATGTGCCTTACCCTGTGATGATGGAACCGAACCTCGTGGTCGAATTCTACGCGAAGAACTAAGGTTCCTCGCACATCAGTTGCCAAGGGGCCGCGCTGGAGCATACCGGCGCGGCCCTTTTTCGTTTACGCAAGTCAAGGAAGACAGTCTGTGACGCCAACCTATCGCAACTACGGACGCATCGACGGCCCTGTCGTAATCATCGGATTCGGGTCGATCGGGCGCGGGACATTGCCACTGATTGAGCGGCATTTCGATTTCGATGCTGACAAGCTTGTCGTGATCGAACCTGAGGCGGACGTGCATACCTTTCTAAGCCAACGCAAAATCCGCCATGTGCAAGAGGCGGTCACCCGCGACAACTACCGCGATCTGCTGGGCGGCATTTTTGAGCAGGGCAAAGGGTTCTGCGTAAACCTGAGCGTTGATACATCGTCACTGGACTTGATGAAGTTCTGTCGCGAAATAGGCGTGCTGTACATTGATACGGTCGTGGAACCTTGGGAAGGTTTCTATTTCGAAACGACCCAGAATGCGGAACGGACCAACTATGCCCTGCGCCAAAAGGTTCGCGATGAAGCCACAGCCAACCCCGGCGGCACCACAGCGGTATCATGCTGCGGCGCAAACCCCGGCATGGTCAGCTGGTTCGTCAAGGAAGCATTGCTGACGCTGGCGCAGGATACGGGGCGTGACGCAACAGTGCCGTCAGGCCGCGCCGATTGGGCAAAGCTGATGCAATCGCTTGGCGTGAAAGGCGTGCATATTGCAGAGCGTGACACTCAGGCCCGCCGCACCCCCCGCCCGCGCGGGACCTTCGTGAACACCTGGTCGGTCGACGGGTTCATCTCTGAGGGGTTTCAACCGGCTGAACTGGGGTGGGGCACCCACGAGACATGGTTCCCAGAGAATGCCCATGGGTACGATACCGGATGTCAGGCCGCGATCTGGCTTGAGCGTCCCGGTGCCATCACCCGCGTGCATACATGGTGCCCGACGCCGGGGCCGCAGTTCGGGTTTCTTGTGACCCATAACGAAGCGGTATCAATCTCGGATTACTATACGGTCGGGCCGGCGGATGCGCCTGAGTTCCGCCCGACATGCCACTATGCTTATCACCCGTCCGATGACGCGGTTCTTAGCTTGCACGAGATGTTCGGGTCGGGACGCCAGCAAACCACACATCATATCCTTGAGCCGGACGAGATTGTCGAAGGCATCGATGAGCTTGGTGTGCTGCTTTACGGTCATGAAAAAAACGCGCTTTGGTATGGTTCGCGCCTGTCCAATGCCGAAGCGATGACGCTAGCCCCCTATCAGAATGCCACCGGGCTACAGGTCAGTTCTGCCGTTCTGGCCGGGATGGTCTGGGCGCTTGAGAACCCGCAAGCAGGCATTGTTGAAACAGACGAGATGGACCACGCCCGCTGTCTTGAGGTGCAACGCCCCTATCTTGGCCCAGTAGAGGCGCACTATACCGACTGGACCCCGCTTCAGGATCGTTGGGAGCTGTTCCCCGAAGATATTGATGAAACCGATCCGTGGCTCTTTCGAAATGTTCTGGCAAGCTAGTACAATCAAGCGGCAAAATGGCAGTGGCGCTGACCTTGGCACGCGTCTAAGGTCCGCGGCACAGGAGACATGACAGATGACAACCGCACTTCGCCCGCAACCCGGCATCATGGATATTGCGCTTTATCAAGGTGGCGCGTCACATGTTGACGGGCTTGAAAACGTGATCAAGCTCAGCTCGAACGAGAACCCCCTGGGCCCCAGCGATGCCGCAGCCGAGGCATTTCGCCGTGCGTCCTATGATCTGCACCGGTATCCGTCATCTGATCATTCTTCGTTGCGTGCAGCGATTGCAGGCGTGCACGGGTTGGATGCGGACCGGATCATCTGCGGTGCCGGATCGGACGAAATCATCGCGTTTCTGTGTCAGGCGTATTCGGGGATCGGCACAGAGGTGCTGCACACCGAACACGGCTTTGGCATGTACCGCATCTCGGCGCTGGCCAATGGTGCCACGCCCGTCGAGGTCAAGGAAAACGAACGCGTCACCGATGTAGATGCGCTGTTGGCAGGTTGCACCGACAAGACGCGCTTGGTGTTCATCGCCAACCCGAACAATCCCACCGGCACCATGATCGGCCTAAGCGAGATTGAGCGGCTGGCCAATGGCATCCCCAAGCAGGCGATCTTGGTGCTTGATGGGGCCTATGCGGAATATGTCGAAGGATATGATGGCGGTGCGGCGCTGGTTGACGCGCACGAGAACATCGTGATGACGCGCACTTTCTCAAAGCTGTACGGTCTGGGCGGTCTGCGTGTCGGCTGGGGCTACGGCCCGGCGGCGATCATTGACGTGCTGAACCGCGTGCGCGGGCCGTTTAACCTGTCCCAAGCTGGATTGAACGCGGCCGAGGCGGCGGTCAAGGATGTCGCCTATGCCAAGCATTGCCGGACCGAGAACGCACGCTGGCGGGGGTGGATGGCGGATGCACTGGCCGAGATCGGCGTGCCGTCGGATGTGTCCTGCGCCAACTTCATTCTGGCCAGGTTCAAATCGCAGTCAGAAGCCGAAGCCTGTGACGAATACCTCAAGACGCAAGGTTTGATCGTGCGCCGGGTGGCAGGATACAAGCTGCCCACTTGCCTGCGGATTACGGTGGGCGACGAAAGTGCCTGCCGCCGGGTCGTGCATGCCATCCGCCAGTTCAAGGGCGGCTGATATGCCAGTGATTTATAACAAGGTGGCATTGATCGGCCTGGGCCTGATCGCATCGTCGATGTTCTGGGGAATGAAACGGGCAGGGCTGGCCGGGACCGTGTCTGGATTTGCCCGCAGTGCCGGAACCCGTGATACCGCCCGCGACATTGGGCTGTGCGACGAAATATGCGATTCCATCGCCAAAACCGTCAGGGACGCTGATCTGGTCGTGCTGTGCGTGCCGGTAGGCGTCATGGGGTCCGTCGCCGCCGAAATGGCCGGATACCTGAAACCGGGCTGCACCGTCACGGACGTGGGGTCGGTCAAAGCGGACGTGATTGCCAGTGTCGGCCCTCTGCTACCGGAAAGTGTGCATTTCATTCCCGCGCACCCGCTGGCGGGGACCGAACATTCCGGTCCGCGCAGTGGCTTTGCCGAACTCTTCGACAACCGCTGGTGCCTACTGGTCCCGGCAGAGGATACCGACGCCGATGCGCTGTCCCGGCTGCGCAACTATTGGGAAGGTCTGGGGTCCAACGTCGATGAGATGGACGCGGAGCATCATGATCTTGTCCTTGCCGTCACCAGCCATGCGCCACACCTGATCGCCTATACCATGGTCGGGGTCGCCGATGATCTGGGCAGGGTCACGGACAGCGAAATCATCAAATACTCTGCCGCAGGTTTTCGCGATTTTACCCGGATTGCCGCGAGTGATCCGACCATGTGGCGCGATGTGTTCTTGACCAACAAGGACGCGACACTGGAGATTTTGGGGCGTTTTACCGAAGAGCTGTTTGCCCTTCAGCGCGCCATTCGCACCGGCGACGGTGATCATCTGCACGCCTATTTCACGCGGACCCGTGCGATACGCCGTGGCATCATCGAAGCGGGCCAGGACACGGACGCCCCGAATTTCGGGCGTCAATTATCCAAGAAATGATCTGGCTGGCGCAGCTGATGGGGTCGGTGTCTCCGGGCCTTCGGGATCGGTGCCGGGGCAAAGCGCCGACCGCCATCATCAGGAACATTGCCCCTTAGCTACGGCACGTCATCGCAGCGGTTTGTATTGCCCCTGCCCCCTAACGCAGGAAGATTCTGGGGGCGGGCCCCAACGGAATGAACCCCATAGCCATGCGCCCGTCCTTGAAGCTGACGGTCAGATCCAAACCTGTCGTCTGGCCGGTCATCTGGGCCAGCGCTTTCAGCATCTGTTCGGCTTGCGGTCGAAAGCTGCTTGGCAAATACCCCGCGTTTTCGGCCATATCCAGCATGACCGGCCAGTTTTCGGCCTTGATGGATACGTCGCCCGTGGGCTGACCTTCGGTGTCGACTTTCAGATCACCAGTGGCCAGTATCGACACGTCGCCCCAGACGAATTTCGCCAACTTCAACGCGATCGTTCTGGGCTGCGGGCGGCGACGTTCCAGCGCGCGTCGGTCCCAGATTTCGTCAAATCCAACAGTCATGTCGGCGGTGAACGTGGCAAACGCCAGCGGCCAATCATCGGGGACCCCCAGAAATGCCCGTGGCACGGCACCAGGCGTCATGTTGGTGGTGTCGACCTTCAGATCGTAAACCGGCTGCCCCGAAGATTGCTGTATCATGGACAAATGGATGTCATCGGCCCCGGCGACACCGCCCAACGCCGTCTCCAGAACCCAGGCACCCGCCTTGAAGGTGACGCTTTGCACCGGCAGCGACGGTCCGGGCCTAAGCCGCAGATCGGCTTGCGCGTTTTTCGCGATAAGGCTGGCGCGCAGCGACGGGCTGGCCAGCGTGATTGGCGTTTCGGGCAAGACGACCGTCACATATCCGGGCCAGTACACCGGTGCCAGAATATCGAACTGGTCCATGCTCACTGCGACGCCCGCCGCCGGATCTGCAAAGGCAACGTCATGCAGACGCGCGTTCAGCCGGGTGGGAAAGCCCTTTTTCTCGATCTCGCGGACATCGGCCTGCCAGCCTTCGGCACGGCGCGCTTCGACCCATTTGACGATACCGCGCTGCAATCCGGCAGACGCGACCGCCCACCAGCCACACCATAGCAACGCAAACACAACAATGACCGACACCAGCTTGCCCATACCGCCTAAAACCTTTTTAACACCAATGATGATGTCGCTTTAACCAAGCGGCGGGTAAAGGACCAGAGCGATGGCAATGTGGGTTTTCGGGTATGGCAGTTTGCTGTGGAATCCAGGATTCGAGATAGCGGAAAGCGTGATCGGCCGGCTGCCTGGGTACGCGCGGTCGTTCTGCATGCGATCAATCCATCACCGCGGAACGGTGGATCGGCCCGGGTTGGTGCTGGCGCTGGACCAAATGACGGGAACTGCCTGCGATGGCATAGCGCTGCGTGTCGCATCGGGGCAAGAGGACCGGACGCTGGCGTATTTGCGCGAACGCGAACTGATCTCCTCGGCTTATGTCGAGAAAAACCTTGATGTGCAGTTGGATGATGGCCGCGCGGTGTCTGCGCTGGTCTATGTGATTGATGCAGATCACGCCCAATACTGCGGCGGCCTGCCGTTGGAAGAACAGGCGCAGATCATTGCCGCAGCGATCGGGGGGATGGGTCCCAATACCGAATATCTGTTCAACACTGCGTCGCACCTGGCAGAGATCGGCTTGCATGATCCGTCGCTTGAGTGGCTGCACGAGCGTGTGAAGGCGTTATGTGCATAAATCCATGGCGTCAGCAGGGATTTTTGGGTTAAGCTGCCGCAACAGAAGCACAAAAGTGTCAGGATCCACGAGGCATGGCGCAGTCAGACCGCGAGTCTAAACCACAATTTTCCCAGCCAGTACGGCAAATTACCCTGATGCTTATCGCCTTGGGGCTGACCGGGATAGGTGCCTTTCTGGCGCTGCCCAGCGTCTTGCCGATCTTTGCCGCCAACCCGTATCTGAACGGCGTTATCATCGTGGTGTTCTTTATCGGCGTCTTGGCGTGTTTCTATCAGGTGATCCAGTTGATCGGATCGGTCCGCTGGATCGAAAACTTTGCCTCGGACGCGCCGGACCCTGAAACCATGGCACCGCAATTGCTGGCCCCCCTGGCGTCGCTGCTGCGCACCCGTGGCGCGCGGATGCAGGTCAATGCGTCTTCGACCCGGTCAATCCTGGATTCCGTGGCGACGCGCATCGACGAAGCCCGCGAAATCACGCGCTATATTGTTAACATGCTTATTTTCCTTGGCCTTTTGGGGACTTTCTATGGGCTTGCCACTACGGTGCCCGCGGTGGTCGAAACCATCCGCAGCCTTGCCCCCCAGGAAGGCGACGGCAGCACGGACATGTTTGGCCGCCTGATGACGGGGCTGGAAGCGCAGCTGGGCGGCATGGGCGT
>JBFGFW010000131.1:0-6761 GCA_041579395.1 Sulfitobacter sp. | reverse complement strand
GGCGACCGGCAAAAAGCTCGACTGTGTGATTGAGCTGCGCGTGAACGATGATGCACTGGTCAAGCGGATCGCGGGCCGGTCCACTTGCGGCAACTGTGGTGAGGTATACCACGATGTGACCAAACCACAGCCAACAGATGGGAAATGCATCAAATGTGGCGCATCCGATTTCAAGCGCCGCGCTGACGACAACGAAGAAAGCCTGCGCAACCGTCTGATGGAATATTACAAAAAGACATCGCCTCTGCTGGGTTATTACTATGCCCATGACCTGCTGCGGCGGGTCGATGGACTGGCAGACATCAAGGTGGTCCAGGCCAGCATCGATGCGAACCTGACGTGCGGACAACCGGCGTAGACCGCGCAGATGAATGAAATTTGAAACGACGCTGATTACAAGCATCAGCGTCGTTTTGCTTTGCGAGGCGACAATTACCTGCAACTCCTTGAAATGCAGTACTGCGCCACCCAATTATCCACGACATGATGAAACCTGCAGTGCTTGCTCGGTCGTGGGTTGACGTATCGCCGAAATACTCATAACCAGCCCTATCTCGTAAGAGAATCGAATTGCAAAGGGCCTCGATCAAGCCTGGCGCATGACCACCTGATCAGCTGGAGCCCGATGGCCATAAACGCCTCGGGCTTCACGTTGTGAAAAAAGGGTCTGGTATCACGGACCCGCAACGAAAAAGGAATAGCACACGTGGCACGTATTGCCGGCGTAAACATCCCGACTGCAAAGCGGGTTCCAATCGCCCTCACTTACATCACTGGTATCGGTACATCTTCGGCGCAGACCATCTGCGAGGCCGTTGGCATCGATTCTTCCCGTCGTATCAACGAACTGTCTGATGGAGAAATCCTGAAGATTCGTGAATACATCGACGAAAATTTCACCGTTGAAGGTGATTTGCGTCGTGACACGCAGATGAACATCAAGCGCCTGATGGACCTTGGTTGCTACCGTGGCCTGCGCCACCGTCGCAACCTGCCGGTTCGTGGTCAGCGTACCCACACCAACGCTCGTACCCGCAAAGGCCCCGCTAAGGCCATTGCCGGCAAGAAGAAGTAAGGGAGGGTCTGACCAATGGCACGCGAAAAGACAAAGACGAAGCGTAAGGTTTCCAAGAACATCGCCGCTGGCGTGGCGCATGTGAACTCCAGCTTCAACAACACAAAGATTTTGATCTCTGACGTTCAGGGCAATGCGATTGCATGGTCTTCGGCGGGCACAATGGGTTTCAAAGGGTCGCGTAAATCGACACCTTATGCGGCTCAGATGGCGGCGGAAGACGTGGGTCGCAAAGCACAAGACCACGGCGTGAAAACGCTGGAAGTCGAAGTGCAGGGCCCGGGTTCAGGTCGTGAAAGCGCATTGCGCGCTTTGGCGGCTGCTGGTTTCAACATCACGTCGATCCGTGATGTGACGCCGATGGCCCACAACGGGTGCCGCCCCCCAAAGCGTCGCCGCGTCTAAGCACGAATTTTACCAATGGGGTCGCGCCAAATCGCGCGGCCCCATACTGCTATTTTTGAAACCTCGGGAGTCTTTCGCCATTTGGACATGGGGCGCAAGACAAGAATGGAGGGACGTATGATCCACAAAAACTGGGCCGAATTGATCAAACCACAGCAGCTGGACGTGAAGCCGGGAAATGAACCCGCGCGTCAGGCCACTGTGATTGCCGAACCGCTTGAGCGCGGATTTGGTCTGACAATGGGCAACGCGCTGCGTCGCGTTTTGATGTCGTCGCTGCAAGGTGCCGCGATCACATCCGTACAGATTGACAATGTTTTGCACGAGTTTTCCAGCGTCGCTGGTGTGCGCGAAGATGTCACCGACATCGTATTGAACCTCAAGGGTGTTTCCTTGCGCATGGAAGTCGAAGGGCCAAAGCGCCTGTCGATTTCGGCGAAAGGTCCGGGCGTTGTCACGGCTGGCGATATTTCGGAAAGTGCCGGGATCGAGATCCTGAACCGCGATCACGTCATCTGCCACCTGGACGATGGTGCCGATGTCTACATGGAACTGACCGTAAACACGGGCAAGGGCTATGTCGCGGCGGACAAGAACAAGCCGGAAGATGCGCCCATCGGTCTGATCCCGATCGATGCGATCTATTCGCCGGTCAAGAAAGTGTCTTATGACGTGCAGCCGACCCGCGAAGGTCAGGTGCTGGATTACGACAAGCTGACGATGAAAATCGAAACCGACGGGTCGATCACGCCGGACGATGCGGTCGCATTCGCGGCGCGTATTCTGCAGGACCAGCTGGGTATCTTCGTCAACTTCGACGAGCCCGAATCTGCGTCCCGTCAGGATGATGAAGACGGTCTTGAATTCAACCCGCTGCTGCTCAAGAAAGTCGACGAGTTGGAGTTGTCGGTGCGTTCCGCGAACTGCCTGAAGAACGACAATATCGTCTATATTGGCGATCTGATCCAGAAGACCGAAGCCGAAATGCTGCGCACGCCGAACTTTGGCCGCAAGTCCTTGAACGAGATCAAGGAAGTGTTGTCGGGGATGGGTCTGCACCTTGGCATGGACGTCGAGGACTGGCCACCGGACAACATTGAAGACCTTGCCAAGAAGTTCGAGGATTCGTTCTAAGAAATCGTGCGGTGGGGTGAAAACCCCACCCTACGCAAGACTGGGCCACGAGGGCCCCAAGGAGAGTTGGCGCTACGCACGCCAGCCGGACAAAGTAAAACCGCCCGTAGAGGGCATATCGTTGGAGAAAAGAAATGCGTCACGCACGTGGTTACCGCCGCCTGAACCGTACACATGAACACCGCAAAGCGTTGTTCGCGAACATGGCAGGCTCGCTCATTGAACATGAGCAGATCAAGACAACTTTGCCCAAGGCAAAAGAATTGAAGCCGATCATCGAAAAGATGATCACACTGGCCAAGCGTGGCGATCTGCACGCCCGTCGTCAGGCAGCAAGCAAGCTGAAGCAGGACCAGTATGTCGCGAAATTGTTCGATATCCTTGGCCCACGCTACAAGGACCGTCAGGGTGGCTATGTCCGCGTCCTGAAAGCGGGCTTCCGCTATGGCGACATGGCACCGATGGCCATCATCGAATTCGTGGATCGCGACCGCGATGCGAAAGGTGCAAACGACAAGGCGCGCGTTGCAGCCTATGAGGTTGCCGAGGACTGAAGCGGCCCGCTTTGACAGTTTCAAAAAGCCCCCCGGCAGTGCCGGGGGGCTTTTTACTTTTATGCCTTCGGCGAGGATTTTGGACCATTTGGAAGATGACAGTTGCACGGAGGGTCCGGGCTGCGCATATCTGAGGGATGAGATATATCCTGATTTTTCTTGCTCTCCTGTCTATGCCGCTGCAGGCTCAGACCGTTCCGACGTCGCCTATCCAGATGCAGCTTAGCTTTGCACCGTTGGTCAAGGAGGCCGCCCCGGCGGTCGTCAATATCTATGCACGCACGATCGTGCAGACCAGTCGTACGCCCTTGCAGTCAGATCCGTTTTTCGAGCGGTTTTTTCGCAGTCCCGATGCCGGGAGGCCGCGCGTGCAAAACTCGCTTGGGTCGGGGGTGATCCTGTCTGAAGACGGGATTGTGGTGTCGAATTACCACGTTGTTGGCATGGCCACCGATATCCGCGTGGTTCTGTCGGACCGGCGCGAGTTTTCTGCGCGGGTTTTGCTGAGCGATGCAGACAGCGATCTGGCGATCCTCAAGATCGAGGATGCGAGCGGTATGTCGTATTTGCCGCTGCGCGACAGTGACGGGATCGAGGTGGGCGAGTTGGCGCTGGCGATTGGCAACCCGTTCGGCGTGGGGCAGACCGTCAGCAGTGGGATCGTGTCTGGGCTGGCGCGGTCGGGCGGCATGAATGGGGGCGGGCAAGGGTATTTTATTCAGACCGATGCGCCGATCAATCCCGGCAACTCGGGTGGCGCGCTGATTGACATGCAAGGTGCTTTGATGGGGATCAACACATCGATCCTGACCCGCTCTGGCGGGTCAAACGGCATTGGGTTTGCCATCCCGGCCAATCTGATTGCCGCATTCATGGAACAGGCGCGGGCCGGGGCCACACGTTTCGCGCGTCCCTGGGCCGGCATGAGTGGGCAGTCGGTGGACGCGGATATGGCGGCACCGTTGGGGCTGGACAGGCCCGGCGGTATTATCGTGTCCGGGCTGCATCCGGTCAGTCCCTTTCTGGCGGCGGGGTTTGCCGTGGGGGATGTGATCACGGCCGTTGACGGTCAGGAGGTGCATACACCTGCGGAGATGATCTATCGGATGAGTGTCACGGGTTTGGGCAAGGAGGCGGCAGTGACGCGGTTGCGCGACGGGGTGCAGTCGGCGCTGGCGGTTGCGTTGATGGCGGCACCTGAGGACCCTCCGCGGGACGCGGTCACTTTGGACGCGCGCAGTCTGCTGCCCGGTCTGGCGCTTGTGCGGATCAATCCGGCAGTCTTGGCAGAGCTGAACCTGCCGCTTGAGGTGGCCGGCGTGGCCGTCATGGACCCCGGTACCTACGGTCAGCGGGTCGGGTTGCGGCAGGGCGACGTGATTTTGAACGTGAACGGGGCAGCGGTGAGATCCCCGTCGCAGGTACGCGATGTTCTGGAAGGCACGCGCCAAGTGGCGATGATCGTGCAACGCGGTGCGCAGCGGTTGTCATTGCGCTTTCGGATGTGACGGATGGCTGATTTGTTCGACAGCGGCGCGGCCAAGCCGGAAGGCGGGCATCGCCCTTTGGCCGACCGATTGCGGCCCAAATCGCTGGCCGAGGTGATTGGTCAGGATCAGGTGTTGGGGCCAAACGCGCCGCTGACGGTGATGTTGCAGTCCGGCACGCTGGGGTCGTTGATCTTTTGGGGGCCACCGGGCGTGGGCAAAACCACCATCGCGCGGCTGTTGGCAGATGAAACGGATCTGCATTTTGTCCAGATCAGCGCCATTTTCAGTGGTGTGCCGGAACTGCGCAGGGTGTTCGAGACGGCCAAGATCAGACGCCAGAACGGGCAGGGCACACTGCTGTTCGTCGATGAAATTCACCGTTTTAACAAGGCGCAGCAGGACGGGTTTCTGCCGCATATGGAAGACGGGACGATCCTGCTGGTTGGGGCCACGACGGAAAACCCCTCGTTTGAATTGAACGCCGCTGTGCTGAGCCGCGCGCAGGTGCTGGTGCTGGAACGCTTGCCGCTGGCCGATCTGGAACGGCTTGCGCAACGCGCGGAACAGGAGTTGGGTCGACCCTTGCCGCTGGATGCGGCAGCACGTGCCAACCTGCTGGAAATGGCGGATGGGGACGGGCGGGCGCTGCTGAACCTGATCGAACAGGTTGGGGCGTGGAAGGTCGATGGCCCGCTTGATACCAAGGCGCTGTCAGCGCGGTTGATGCGGCGGGCCGCGCAGTATGACAAGGGTGGCGATGCGCATTACAACCTGATCTCGGCGCTGCACAAATCGGTACGCGGGTCCGACCCGGATGCGTCGCTTTATTGGCTGGCGCGGATGCTGGAAGGCGGCGAAGACCCCCGCTATCTGATGCGCCGGATCACCCGGATGGCGGTCGAAGACATCGGGTTGGCCGATCCGCAGGCACAGGCGATTTGCCTGCAAAGCTGGGAAACCTACGAACGACTTGGATCGCCGGAAGGTGAACTGGCGCTGGCCCAAGCGGTCACCTATCTGGCGCTGGCCCCGAAATCGAACGCGGCCTATGTGGCCTACAAGGCGGCGCGCGGGGCCGCGAAACAGACCGGATCCGCCCCGCCCCCCAAGCATATTCTGAATGCACCCACGGGGTTGATGAAAGATCAGGGATACGGCGCGGGCTACGCCTATGATCATGATGCCGAAGATGGGTTTTCGGGGCAGAACTATTTTCCCGATGGAATGGACCGCCCGCAGCTTTACCAGCCGGTCGAGCGTGGCTTTGAACGGGACCTGAAAAAGCGGCTGGATTACTTTGAAAAGCTGCGCGCCGCGCGCAAAACTTGACATTCCGTGCCCAAAGCGTGACAGACCGCAGATGATTTCAACCCTCTCCCTTGTTGCTGTTGGTGGCGCTATCGGCGCGACGCTGCGCTACCTTGCAGGCGTTGCGGTTTTTCGTGCTTTCGGGCATCAGGAATTCCCGCTGGCGGTGCTTGGCGTCAACGTTTTGGGCTCGTTTCTGATGGGTGTGTTCGTGGTTGCGGCAGCGCACAAGGGGCTGACCCACTACAGCCCGTTCGTGATGACCGGGCTGCTTGGTGGGTTCACCACGTTTTCTGCGTTTTCGTTGGAAACCGTGACACTGATCGAACGCGGAACGATCGCGGCGGCAGGGGGGTATGTGGCGCTGTCCGTTGGATTGTCAGTGCTGGGATTGATGCTGGGCCTGTTGATGGCCAGAGGAGTGTTTGCATGAGCCGGGTTCAGAACCTGATCATTGAAGAGGGCGACGGAGATCAGCGGCTGGACCGCTGGTTCAAGCGCATGTTTCCGTTGATCAGCCAGGGGCGCATCGAAAAGATGTGCCGCAAGGGCGATATTCGCGTGGATGGCGGCCGGGTCAAGGCGTCCACCCGTCTGGAGGTGGGCCAGCAGATCCGCATCCCGCCGCTGCCCGATACCGAAGCCCCGCCACCACCCAAGCGAACGCGCATTTCGGACGCGGATGCGAAATTCATCCGGTCCTGCGTGATCTATCGCGACGATTATATCATCGCGCTGAACAAGCCGCCGGGCCTGCCGGTACAGGGGGGATCGGGCCAATCTGATCGCCATGTG
>JBFGFW010000130.1:0-6766 GCA_041579395.1 Sulfitobacter sp. | reverse complement strand
GGGTAATCGGGCAGGCTGTCGCTGTCTTTTTGATCATCACGCAATTCGGCCGTCGGGGGCTTGTCGATGATGCGCGGGGTGATCACCTCGCCTGCCGGGCCCATCATCCAGTCGCGGTGCGTGTCGTTGCGCCAGCGGCAGGTCTCGAACACACGGGTTTTGTACAGGTCCTTGATCGGGTTATAGCCACCCGCCATGTCGCCATAGATCGTGGCATAGCCTACCGCGACTTCGGATTTGTTGCCCGTGGTCAGCAGCATTTCACCGAATTTGTTGCTCATCGCCATCAGCAGCAGCCCGCGCAGGCGCGACTGGATGTTTTCCTCGGTCAGGTCAGGTTTGGTGCCCTCAAACAGCGGGGCCAGTGTTTCGGTGATCGCCGCGCGCCCCTGTTTGATCGGCACATGGTCATAGCGGCAGCCCAGCGCCTTGGCCACGGCCTCGGCATCGTCCAGCGATGTTTGGGCGGTGTATTCAGACGGCAGCATCACGCAACGCACGTTGTCCGCGCCCAGCGCGTCGACGGCGATCGTCGCCACAATCGCCGAATCGATCCCACCCGACAGGCCCAGCAGCACCTTCTTGAACCCGGTCTTGCGCATGTAGTCGCGCAGGCCCAGCACCATCACGCGGTAGTCCTGTTCATAGTCAGACGGCAAATGCGCCTTTTCGCCTTCAACCACACGCCACCCGGCATCGGTGCGTTCCAGATCGACGTGGGCAATCTGGGCGTCGAATGCTGGCATCTGAAAGGCTAGCTTGCCGCCTGGGTTCAGGCCAAAGCTGGCCCCGTCGAACACCTGATCGTCCTGTCCACCGACCATGTTCAGATAGATCAGCGGCAATCCCGTCTCGATGACCCGCGCCACCATGTAATTCAGCCGCGTGTCGATCTTGCCGCGATAATAGGGCGACCCATTTGGCACCAGCAGAAATTCGGCCCCAGTTTCTGCCAGCGTTTCAGACACGTCCGGATGCCAGGCGTCCTCGCAGATCGGGCTGCCGATGCGGGTGTTGCCCACCGAATAGGGCCCCCCCAGCGGGCCGCTGTCAAAGATGCGCATCTCGTCGAAGACAGTCTCGTTCGGCAGGTTGTGTTTTAAGACACGGCTGGCGATCTTACCGTTTTTCAAGATCAGATAGGCGTTATACAGCTTTGTGCCTTCGACCCACGGCGCACCGATCGCCAGCGCCGGGCCGTCGGCACAATCCGCCGCAAGCGCGTTGATATGGGTCATTACATCCAACTGAAACGCGTGTTTCATCACCAGATCTTGTGCGTTGTAACCGGTGATGAACATCTCGGGCAGCGCGACCAGATCGGCACCTGCTGCCTTGCCTTCAGCCCACGCATCGCGCGCCAATGCGGCGTTTCCGGCCAGATCCCCGACGGTCGGGTTCAACTGGCCCAGCGTGATGCGAAAACGCGATGTCATATGGCGATCCTTTGGTGGTGTCGGGCCTGATGTAGCAGATCATGCGTCAAGGGAAAGGCCAAGGGCCGCGCAGGGTTGCAAAAGTCGATTGCCCCAAGGGTGTCCAAAGCCTAGTCTGTTACTCAATCAAGATGCACGGCCCTGCACGGGGCACCAATCCGTTCGAAAGCAGTGATATGTCCAGACCCATCCTTCGTCCGCTGTTCCTGTGTCTTGGCCTGATGGCCTGGCCCGCTCTGGCGCAGGACACCCAGGTGCTTAGCAAGCAGTACGATGATGGCGGCATTTATGAAGGCACGTTCCGCGGCGGTGTGCAGCATGGCACCGGCACCTACACCCTGCCCAACGGCTATGAATACACCGGCGAATGGGTCGACGGTGAAATCAAGGGCGAGGGCGTGGCGCGCTTTCCCAACGGGTCGATCTACGAAGGCAGCTTCTCCAAAGGCAAGCCGGATGGCTTTGGCCGCATCACCTTTGCCGACGGCGGTACCTACGAAGGCGAATGGCAGGCCGGGGCGATCATGGGCCAGGGCATTGCACTTTATGCCAACGGCGTGCGCTACGAAGGGGCGTTTCGCAACGCCAAGCACCACGGCAAGGGCGTCATGCAATCGCCCGGCGGCTATGAATATCAAGGCGACTGGGTGGACGGCGTCAAACAGGGGGTCGGCACGATCACTTATCCCGACGGGGCGGTCTATGACGGTGAAGTTCAAAACGGTACCCGCAACGGCACTGGGACGCTGACCATGCCAGACGGGCTGACCTATGCCGGCACATGGAAAGACGGCCAGATCGACGGCACCGGCAAGCTGACGCAACCCAATGGTGACATCTACGAAGGCGATCTTGTTGCGGGCAAGCGTCAGGGCGTGGGCAAGGTGATCTATGCCAATGGCGACGTCTACGAGGGGCAGTTCAAAGATGACCGCCGCGACGGTCAGGGCACATTCACCGGCACCGATGGCTATGTGTACACCGGCACGTGGGTGGCCGGTCAGATCGAAGGGCAGGGCCAGGTGACCTATCCCGATGGATCAATCTATGTCGGCACCTTTCGCGATGATCTGGCCGATGGCGAAGGCAAGATCACCTACCCCGACGGGTCCACCTACGAGGGCACTTGGGTCGAGGGGGTGATCGACGGACAGGGCAAAGCCACCTATCCCAACGGCATCGTCTACGAGGGCGGATTCAAGAACGCCCGTAATGACGGTCAGGGCGTGATGACCTATGCGGATGGCTATCGCTACGAAGGCGGCTGGAAAGACGGCCAGCGCCATGGCACCGGTACCGCCACCTACCCCGATGGCACGGTCTATACCGGCGAATTTGCCAACGGCCAGCGCCATGGCACAGGCAAAATCACGATGGCCGACGGTTTCACCTACGAAGGCGAATGGCGCGCCGGTGAAATCGATGGCCAAGGAACGGCTACCTATTCAAACGGCGATGTCTATCAAGGCACGTTCAAAGCCGGCAAACGTCAGGGCACCGGCACGATGCGCTACGGCACCGGAGAAGAGGCGACAGGCAACTGGATCAACGGGGCGCTGCAACCGGATGGCTAATTTCACTTACGGAATGGCCGCCTCGTGATCGCCGTCATCTTCGAAGTTTTCCCGCACCCCGACCGCCGCGATGATTATCTCGCCTTGGCGGCCAAGATGCGCCCACTGGTCGAACAGATCGATGGCTTCCTTTCAGTTGAAAGGTTTCAGTCGCTGACCAATCCCGACAAGCTGCTGTCGATCTCGTTTTTCCGGGACGAAGCGGCGCTGGATGAATGGCGCAAACTGACGGCACACCGGGGCGCACAAAAAGCCGGGCGGCAGGAAATCTTTCAGGATTATCACCTGCGCATCGCCCATGTGATGCGCGACTATGGCATGTTCGACCGCGCCGAAGCCCCCGACGACAGCCGCGCTGTCCATCCGCCCAAACAATCCTGACGGCCACGCGGGTTCGTGCTTCTCTGGCTCTTAAATATCCCCGCGCGGAGCGCATCTTCCTTCCCGAAAACGACACGGCAGTGTCAGACCACTTCACCCGCGTCCAACCGCTTCAGCAGCGCGTCCGCATCGCGCAGGACAGTCTCGCGCTTGTCTTCGTCCATCCGGTCCCAGGTGCGGTACATGTTCCCCATGCGCGCATTGCCCGAAAACCGGTCGCGGTGTCGATCCAGAAAATGCCAGTACAACAGATTGAACGGGCAGGCCCCTTCACCGGTTTTCGTGCTTACCGAATAATGGCAGGATTTGCAGTGATCAGACATGCGGTTGATATAGGCCCCGGACGACACATAGGGCTTTGACGCAATCACGCCGCCATCGGCGAACTGGCTCATTCCCACAGTGTTCGGGGCTTCGACCCATTCAAAGGCATCGGCATAGACGGCCAGATACCATTCATGCACCTGATGCGGGTCGACCCCTGCCAGCAAGGCAAAGTTCCCTGTCACCATCAATCGTTGAATGTGATGCGCATAGGCCTGGCTTTGAGTCTGCGCCACGGCTTTTGACACGCAGTTCATCCGGGTCTCTGCCCCCCAGTAGAATGCAGGCAGATCGCGGGTTTGCTTCAGCACGTTGCGCTGCGGATAGTCAGGCCCTTCCAGAAAATAGATACCGCGCACATATTCGCGCCAGCCGATGATCTGGCGGATAAACCCCTCGACCGCATTGATCGGCGCGTTTCCTTCGGCATAGGCGTCGGCGGCGGCCTGGCAAATCTCTAGCGGGCCAAGCAAGCCGATGTTCAAATAAGGCGACAGGATCGCGTGGTAGAGGAACGCGTTATCGTTCAGCATGGCATCCTGATAGTCGCCAAACCGCGGCAAGGCGTGGGCGATGAAGTGATCCAGCGCCTGCAGCGCCTCGGCGCGGGTGGTGGCGAACCAGAACGGTTCCAGATCACCGAAGCTATCCTTGAAACGTGCCTTCACCAGATCAAGCACCTCGTGGGTCACGGCATCGGGTTCGAACCGCATTGGGCCATCGACGGTCACGTCATCCGGGGCGGCTTTGCGGTTTTCGTGGTCAAAGTTCCATTTGCCACCTGCGGGCTTGTCGCCCTCCATCAGCAGGCCGGTCTTGCGGCGCATCTCGCGATAGAAATACTCCATCCGCAAGGCTTTGCGCCCGTCTGCCCACGTGTCGAATTCGGCGTGTGACGCGAGGAAGCGGTCGTCCTGAAACAAATGCACCTTCATCGGCGCGTATTTCAGTTTGTCGATCAACCGCCATTCACCGGGCTCGGTCGCCAGTACCTCTCCTGCACCGGTCTGGTCGGCTCGGCGCAGCAGTTCGCCCACGATGGACCCTGCGTTTTCGGTATCGTCCAACTGGCTGTACGCGACGGTCCAGCCGTCTGCTTCCAGTGCTGCTGCGAATTTGCGCATCGCGGCAAAGATCAGCGCGATCTTTTTGGGGTGGTGGCTGACATAGCTGGCTTCGTCCATCACCTCGGCCATCACCACGGTATCAAGGGTCTTGTCCGCCTCGCGCAGGGCGCTGAGGCCCATCGACAATTGGTCCCCCAGGACCAGAACCAACCGCGCTACCATGGGACAGGCTTTCCTGCCCAGTCAAAGAACTTGCCGGTATCTTCTCGGTCCAGCCCGTCAATGACCCCGAGCAGATGCGCCGCCGCCTCGGATGGTTCAACGGCGGGATGTCGCGCCAGATATTTCCGGGTGAACGGTGTTTTGACGGTGCCGGGATGCAGGGCGACGCAGATGCTTTGCGTGTGGCTGCGGGCCAATTCAATTGCAGCCGTATGCACGATCTGGTTCACCGCCGCCTTGGCAGCGCGGTAGCTGATCCAGCCGCCGATCTTGTTGTCGCCGATAGATCCTACCCGCGCCGAAAGCACCGCAAACACGCTGCGCCTGTCCCGCGGCAGCAGATCGGCAGCATGGCGCAGCACCAGCGCAGGCCCCACCGCATTTAGTGCAAACTGGTCCATCATCGCCCTTTGGCTGATTGATCTGATGGTTTTTTCAGGCTCTGCCCCGTCGATTTCCAATGCACCGGTGGCGACCAGCACCACGTCGAATGGGCCGTCCAGCGCGCCCAGATGCCGTGCGACAATGGCCTCGTCCGTGACGTCGAACCCGTCCCCGGACCGCGACAATCCCGTTACCTTGTCGCCGCGCGTTTCAAATGCCGTGGCAAGGGCCGATCCGACCCCGCCCGACGCGCCAAGTATCAAAATCTGTTTCATGCAGGATTAAGTAGCCGGAATATCACGTCCTTCAACACCCGATCTCAGCTTGCGCGGGCCGCAAAAACCGCTTCCCATTTGATGTCGCCCCGTTATAATCGCGCCTCATGACACACGCCCACCATACCGCGACCCTGCCGCACCGTTGTGCGCCGTCGCTGCGTGCCACCCTACTGCTGCTAATCCGCCTCTGAGCGTGCCATCCGGCGCGCCCGCTCAGAGGGATGTGCCGCGCGCCACGGATTTTACAGCAGAATGAAAGAACCCTACAAAATGACCGAGAATACAAAACAAGACCGCGTCTTGATTTTTGACACAACGTTGCGCGATGGCGAACAGTCGCCCGGTGCAACCATGACCCACGCCGAAAAGATCGAAATCGCCGGTCTGCTGGACGAAATGGGCGTCGATATCATCGAGGCAGGATTTCCCATTGCCTCCGAAGGCGACTTTGCCGCTGTCAGCGAAATCGCCAAGCTGTCGAAGAATTCGGTGATCTGCGGGTTGGCCCGCGCGCAGTTGGGCGACATCGACCGCTGCTGGGATGCGGTGAAACATGCCGCACAGCCGCGCATCCATACGTTCATCGGCACCTCGCCGCTGCACCGCGCGATCCCGAACCTGACCCAAGACGAAATGGCCGAGCGGATCCATGATACCGTGACCCACGCCCGCAATCTGTGCGACAACGTGCAGTGGTCGCCGATGGATGCCACCCGGACCGAACTGGACTACCTGTACCGCACGGTCGAAATCGCGATCAAGGCCGGGGCGACCACGATCAACATCCCCGATACCGTCGGCTATACCGCGCCGCGCGAAAGCGCTGATTTGATCCGCAAACTGCTTGAAAACGTACCCGGCGCGGACGAGATCATCTTTGCCACCCATTGCCACAATGACCTTGGCATGGCCACGGCCAACAGCTTGGCGGCGGTTGAGGCGGGCGCGCGCCAGATTGAATGCACGATCAACGGTTTGGGCGAACGCGCCGGCAACACAGCGCTGGAAGAGGTCGTGATGGCCCTGAAAGTGCGCAACGACATCATGCCGTTCCAGACCGGCGTGGACAGCACCAAGATCATGAACATCTCGCGCCGGGT
>JBFGFW010000129.1:0-6803 GCA_041579395.1 Sulfitobacter sp. | reverse complement strand
TGTCCGCGCCTATAACCCTAAATCCAACGAACAACACATCCGGTCGGCCTATGAATTTGGCCAGCAGATGCATGATGGGCAGTACCGTCACTCTGGCGAGCCTTATTTCACGCATCCGGTAAGTGTCGCGGCGATATTGACCGAACAGCAGCTTGATGACGCCACGATCATCACTGCCTTGTTGCATGACACGATCGAGGACACCAAGGCATCCTATTCCGAGGTTGAAAGACGGTTTGGCCATGACGTGGCCGAATTGGTCGATGGCGTTACCAAGCTGACCAATCTGCAGCTCAATTCGACCGAGACCAAACAGGCCGAGAATTTTCGCAAGCTGTTCATGGCGATGTCCAAGGATCTGCGTGTCATTCTGGTCAAGCTGGCCGACCGTCTGCACAATATGCGCACGATCAAATCCATGCGTCCCGACAAGCAGACCCAGAAAGCGCGCGAAACGATGGACATCTATGCGCCGCTGGCGGGGCGTATGGGTATGCAATGGATGCGCGAAGAACTGGAAGATCTGGCGTTTCGCGTGCTCAACCCCGAGGGACGTCAATCGATTATCCGCCGCTTTATCAGGCTGCAGCGTGAAACCGGCGACGTGATCCCGCGGATCACCGGCGACATGCACACCGAACTGGAAAAGGCCGGGATCGAGGCCGAGGTGTTTGGCCGCGCGAAGAAACCGTATTCGATCTGGCGCAAGATGCAGGAAAAGGACCAGTCTTTTTCCCGCTTGTCGGACATTTACGGCTTTCGGATCATCACCACATCCGACGATGAATGTTACCGTGCCCTAGGCACGATCCATCGACGTTGGCGTGCGGTGCCGGGCCGGTTCGAGGATTACATCAGCCAGCCCAAGACGAACGGCTATCGGTCCATTCACACCACGGTGTCGGGCCGCGACGGCAAGCGGGTCGAGGTGCAGATCAGAACCCGGCAGATGCACGACGTGGCTGAAACCGGCGTCGCGGCGCATTGGTCCTACCGGGACGGTGTGCGGTCGCGAAATCCATTTGCGGTCGATCCGGTGAAATGGGTGGCGCAGTTGACCGAACAGCTCGACTCCGAGGAGGATCACGAGGATTTTCTGGAGGCGGTCAAGCTGGAGATGTACGCCGATCAGGTGTTCTGCTTCACCCCGAAAGGCGAGGTGGTGAAACTGCCGCGTGGGGCTACGCCGATTGATTTTGCCTATGCCATCCACACCCGTATTGGGGCGGCCTGCGTGGGGGCCAAGATTGATGGGATGCGTGTGCCGTTGTGGACCCGGGTCAAGAACGGCCAGTCGATTGAAATCATCACCGCGCAGGGCCAAACGCCGCAGGCGTCCTGGCTGGATATTGCGACGACGGGCAAGGCCAAGACCGCAATCCGCCGATCCCTGCGCGAAATGGACCGTGCCCGTTTTGTCAGTCTGGGCCGCGAACTTGCCCGGTCGGCGTTCGAGCAGATGAACAAGACCGCGACGGAAAAGGTGCTGCGCACCGCGGCGCGCAATCTGCGTCTGGCCGACGTCGACGAATTGCTCGCGCGGATCGGGTCTGCCGAATTGACGGGTAGCGAAGTCGTGCAATCGGTTTATCCGCACTTGCTGCCGAAGGATGGCGACCAGGTGGACAGCAAACGCGCCGTTGTGGGACTTGAGCCCGGTCAGTCCTATGACAGAGCCCCCTGTTGCCAGCCTTTGCCGGGCGAACGCATCGTCGGGATCACATTTCGTGGCAAGGGGGTGACGATCCATGCAATCGATTGCGAGCGCCTGTCACTCTATGAAGACCAGCCGGAACGCTGGCTGGACCTGCGTTGGCACGAGGGGCCGCATCCGGCCATTTATGGCGCTACATTGGACCTGACGATCGGTAATGGAGCCGGCGTTCTGGGGCGGATCTGCACTTTGATCGGGCAGTCGTCGGCGAATATTTCCAATCTGGAGTTTTTGGACCGGAAGCCTGACTTTTACCGATTGCTGATCTACGTTGAGCTGCGTGACATTGCCCATCTGCATTCGCTGATGCCCACCTTGGAAGCGGAAAGCGAAGTAGCCGAGATCAGCAGGTACCGAAACATGAAGCTGGTCAAGCACGCAGATAAAGATACATGAGCGGCACACGTACCGCAGACCCAAGGACAGTCTTTTGATTTTCAAACGCCGCGACCCCAAACCGACGTTGCGCGCCATGGCTGAGTTTATGTGGCCGCGTGGAGGTTGGACGCGGGCGTTTCACTATGTAAAGCACCGCATGCGGCGGCTGCCAGACACGCCGGAACGGATCGCGCGCGGCATTTGGGCGGGAGTGTTCACGACGTTCACGCCGTTCTACGGCCTGCATTTCATCGTTGCGGCACTGCTGGCCCGACTGATGCGGGGCAATATCCTGGCCGCGCTGATGGCCACGTTCTTTGGCAACCCATTGACCTATGTGCCGATCGGGCTGTCGTCACTGTCGATGGGACACTGGATTTTGGGGTCGCCAATGATCGAAGGGGAACATCGCTCATTTGGGGGCAAGTTCCTGGACGCGGGCCATGATTTACTGGGGAATGTCCTGGCGATTTTCACCAGCAGGGATATGGATTGGGCCGGTTTGGCCGTGTTCTGGCAGCAGGTGTTTTATCCCTACCTTATCGGTGGCATCGTACCCGGTATTATCTGTGCAACAATCGCCTATTATCTGTCTGTCCCGTTGCTGCGCGCCTATCAAAAGCGGCGTAAGGGTGTGATCAAAGCCAAATTCGAGGCGCTTAAGAAAAAGGCTGCGGCCAAGGCCGAGGCGAAACGTTTGGCAGAGCTGACGGTTCAGAAGGGGAAAGACCATGGCAGGGCAGGATAAGCTTCGGCTTGGGGTGAATATCGACCATGTTGCGACGGTTCGGAATGCACGCGGCGGGGTCTACCCAGATCCGTTGCGTGCTGCGCGCGCTGCGCAAGAAGCGGGTGCCGATGGCATAACGGCACATCTGCGCGAAGACCGCCGGCATATCACCGACGCCGACATCGAAGGGCTGCTGGACGTGCTGAACGTGCCGCTGAACTTTGAGATGGCTGCGACCGACGAAATGCAGAAAATTGCCCTGCGCCACAAACCGCATGCGGTATGCATCGTCCCCGAAAAGCGTGAAGAACGCACGACCGAGGGCGGGCTTGAAGTTGCGCGCGAAGAAAACCGTCTGGCGCATTTCATTGCCCCCCTGCGTGATGCCGGGTGCCGCGTCAGCATCTTTATCGCCGCCGATCAGCGCCAGATCGAAGCTGCCAACCGGATCGGTGCCGAGGTGATCGAATTGCACACCGGTGCCTATTGCGATGCCTTTTCCGAGGGCAATTGGGACGTGGCCCGGCAAGAGCTGAAAAAGCTGGAGGAGATGGCAAAGTTTGGCCACGATCTAGGGCTTGAGGTTCACGCGGGGCACGGGCTGACCTATGACACGGTATCCCCCATTGCCGCGTTTCCTGAAGTCCGCGAGTTGAACATCGGGCATTTCCTGATTGGCGAGGCGATCTTTCTGGGGCTCGGCCCGGCAATTCGCGAGATGCGTCGGTTGATGGATGACGCGCGCTACGGCTAGACGATGGGTCGCCGCGCCGGATGGCAGGGTGCCTTGCGGGTCAGGTTTCCATTGCCGGCAATATCGGGATAGATGAACGGGCATCGCAATGGGCGCAGGACAATCGCATGATCCTTGGTATCGGCACCGATTTGGCAAATATCGAACGTATTCAGGGAACGCTGGACCGTTTCGGGGACCGTTTTCGCAATCGGGTGTTCACCGACGTCGAACAGCAAAAGGCCGAACGGCGACGCGACATTGCCGGCACCTATGCAAAACGCTGGGCTGCCAAGGAGGCGTGTTCAAAAGCGCTTGGCACCGGGCTGCGTATGGGCATTGCGTGGCGCGATATGGCCGTCAGCAACCTGCGCACCGGTCAACCCGTGATGCACGTTACCGGCTGGGCGGCTGACCGACTGGCACAGATGACACCGCCCGGCCACGAGGCGATTATCCACGTCACATTGACTGACGATCATCCATGGGCGCAGGCCTTTGTGGTCATCGAAGCGCGCCCATTGGGTGTGCAGCACGAATAACCCAGCATTGGACGGGCTGAACCCGGTCCAACGGGCCCCGCGTCGCTTGACTTGGGCCTGTGTCCCCCGCATGTAAGCCCCAAACGGATTATCAGGAGCGCCAAGATGGCCGCCAAGGAAAAGACCGGCAATGCCTTTGTCGAAACCATCAAGACAATCGTCTATGCGTTGCTGATTGCAGGGGTCTTCAGGACCCTGTTTTTCCAGCCATTCTGGATTCCGTCAGGGTCGATGAAAGAGACGTTGCTGATCGGTGATTTCCTGTTCGTCAACAAGATGGCGTACGGCTATTCCTATGCGTCCTGCCCCAGTGTGATGGCACCGCGCTTTGGCATTGAAATCGACGCCAAAGACATCTGCGGCGTCTTTGATGGTGACAACACGCGTCTCTTCGGATCCGAGCCTGAGCGAGGCGACGTCGTGGTCTTTCGCCACCCCATTTCAGGACGCGACTATATCAAGCGTCTGATCGGCCTGCCGGGCGAAAAGATACAGGTGACGGACGGTGTCGTGAGCATCAATGGCACGCCGGTCACGTTGCGCGATGATGAAACCTTCAAAGAAGTGATGGAACGCCAGGGCCCGCAAGGCATGCGCCCCCGCTGTGAAAATGGTGCCGTCGGCGAAGGTGGTGCTTGCATCAAATCCCGCCAGATTGAAACGCTGCCAAACGGCGTTGAACATGCGATCTTGAATATCGGCAATCAGGCGTCTGACAACACCGGCGTCTATACGGTGCCCGAAGGCCACTATTTCTTCATGGGCGACAATCGCGACAATTCGGCAGACAGCCGGTTGGCGCAGCAGGCCGGTGGTGTCGGGTTCGTGCCTTTTGAAAACCTGATTGGTCGGGCTGACCGGATCATGTTCAGTTCGGGCGGCCGGTCGATGCTGTTCTTTTGGACATGGCGCAGCGACCGTTTCTTCAAAGCGATCAAGTGAAGATCAGCGCCGATCTCCGGGCCTTTGAAGGCCGGCTTGGGTACCATTTTGAGAAACCCGAATTGTTGAACCGTGCCGTGACCCACGCGTCGATGTCTTCGGCCAATCGCGACGATAACCAGCGGCTGGAATTTCTGGGGGATCGGGTGCTTGGGCTGGTGATGGCCGAAGCACTGCTGGAACTGGACCCCGGTGCTACCGAAGGCCAGCTTGCGCCCCGTTTCAACGCACTGGTGCGCAAGGAAACCTGCGCCGATGTGGCCCGTGACATCGATATCGGCACCGTCCTGAAACTGGGCCGGTCGGAAATGATATCGGGCGGGCGCCGCAAACAGGCCTTGCTGGGCGACGCGATAGAGGCGATTATCGCAGCGGTTTACATGGACGGCGGCTTTGATGCGGCCAAGGCGATGATCCTGCGGCTGTGGGGCAAACGCGTGCTTTCGGTTAAGCAAGACGCGCGCGATGCGAAAACGGCGTTGCAGGAATGGGCGCAGGCCCGTGGCTATCCACCGCCCGCCTATGTGCAGACCGATCGAAAAGGTCCGGACCACGCACCGGTTTTCACGATTACGGCCAAGGTCGAAAATGGCGCTTCCGCCATGGCCACCGCGCCCTCGAAACGTCAGGCCGAACAGGCCGCCGCCAAAACGCTTTTGGCGCAATTGGAGAAAAGTTCATGACCACCCGTGCCGGTTTCATCGCGTTGATCGGCGAGCCCAATGCGGGCAAGTCGACGCTTCTGAACAAGATGGTCGGGGCGAAGGTGTCGATCGTCACCCATAAGGTGCAGACCACCCGTGCGCGTATTCGTGGGGTCGCGATGGACGGGCAAAGCCAACTGGTCTTTGTGGATACGCCCGGTCTGTTTCAGCCGCGCCGACGGTTGGACCGTGCGATGGTCGCGGCGGCTTGGGGCGGAGCGGCAGACGCCGATATCGTCGTGCTGCTGATCGAGGCGAACCGCGGCGTCACCGAGGGCGTTGAGCGCATTCTCGAAGGGCTGGCCAATGTCGGGCAGGGCCGCAAGGTCGCCTTGGCGATCAACAAGATCGACCGCGTGGACGCGCCGGTCCTGCTGGGGCTGAGCAAGGACATGAATGAGCGGTATCCGTTCGTTGAAACATTCATGATCTCGGCAGAGCGGGGGCACGGCATCGAGACCTTGCGGCACTGGTTGGCGGGTGTAGTGCCCGAGGGTCCTTGGCTTTACCCCGAGGACCAGATCGCCGATCTGCCGATGCGCATGATCGCCGCAGAGATGACCCGCGAAAAGCTGACGCTGCGGCTGCATCAGGAATTGCCTTATCAGTTGACGGTTGAGACTGAAAACTGGGAGGAGCGCAAGGACGGGTCAGCCCGGATTGATCAGTTGATCTATGTGATCCGCGACGGACATAAGGGCATCGTATTGGGCCATAAGGGCGAAACGATCAAGTCGGTCAGCAAGGCTGCGCGCGAGGAGTTGGAGGAATTCCTCGGTCGTAAGGTGCATCTGTTCTTGCAGGTCAAGGTGCGCCCCAACTGGCTGGACGAGGCCGAGCGCTATACCGAAATGGGGTTGGAGTTCAAAGACGGCAATGTCTAGGATCTTGGCAGATCGGCCCTTCGGGAAGGATTTTTTTCCATTTGGAAGACGGGCTCTGGCATGGGGCGGCTGACGGCGCGGTTTTGGGTCGATGCCTATCTGGCGCGTTTGCGTGTTTACGATATTCCGGCGTTTGTGGTCGCCCACGGTGATGATACGGGCGGGGCGGTGCTGGT
>JBFGFW010000128.1:0-6804 GCA_041579395.1 Sulfitobacter sp. | reverse complement strand
GCGGCATCTGCTGAATAATAGGAGCCTGAGAGTATGCCCAAACGTATCCTGACAGGCACCGTGACAAGCGACGCCAATGAACAGACCATCACCGTTTCCGTAGAGCGTCGCTTTACGCACCCGGTTCTGAAAAAGACCATTCGTAAGTCCAAGAAGTACCGGGCGCACGATGAGAAAAACACATTCAAAGTGGGCGACAGCGTTCGCATCATCGAATGTGCACCAAGATCGAAAACCAAACGTTGGGAAGTTCTGGAAGCCGCCGAGGCTTAAGGGACTGACCGTTCGGGCATGGTGCCCTTCTTTCCCTTGACTCTGGGGGGAGGAGGGGCCAAAGGCACGGACGAGATGCTGATGTTCAGCAGACCAATATAATCGAAACCCTGGGGTACGGGCACGCATCGCCCCCCAGAAGGTCGGGAGAAACCAAATGATCCAGATGCAGACCAACCTGGATGTAGCTGACAACAGCGGCGCTCGCCGTGTTCAGTGCATCAAGGTCCTGGGTGGTTCCAAGCGTAAGTACGCATCCGTAGGCGACATCATTGTCGTATCGGTCAAGGAAGCCATCCCTCGCGGTCGTGTGAAAAAGGGTGACGTGCGTAAAGCCGTCGTCGTTCGCACCGCCAAGGAAGTTCGTCGTGACGATGGCACAGCCATCCGTTTCGATCGCAACGCCGCCGTCATTCTGAACAACAACAACGAGCCAGTAGGTACACGTATCTTTGGACCGGTGGTTCGTGAACTGCGCGCGAAAAACTTCATGAAGATCATCTCGCTTGCGCCGGAGGTGCTGTAATGGCTGCTAAACTTCGCAAAGGTGACAAGGTCATCGTGCTGGCTGGCAAAGACAAGGGCAAGACGGGTTCGATCTCGTCCGTTGACCCAAAGTCGAACAAAGCCATTGTCGACGGTATCAACATGGCAATCCGCGCCACGCGTCAGTCCCAGACGTCGCAGGGCGGCCGGATCCCAAAGGCGATGCCGATCGACCTTAGCAATCTGTCGCTGGTCGATGCCAACGGCAAGGCCACACGCGTCGGCTTCAAGATCGAAGGCGACAAGAAAGTGCGCTTCGCTAAAACCACGGGGGACGTGATTGATGCTTGATAACGCAACGTATACACCTCGCCTGAAGGCGCAGTACATGGAGACAATCCGTCCTGCCCTGAAAGAAGAGTTCAGCTACAAGAATGACATGCAGATCCCGCGTCTGGACAAGATTGTTCTGAACATCGGCTGTGGTGCTGAAGCTGTCCGTGACAGCAAGAAAGCCAAATCCGCACAGGAAGATCTGACAACGATTGCCGGCCAAAAAGCGCTGACAACCATTGCCAAGAAATCCATCGCCGGTTTCCGGGTCCGTGAAGAAATGCCGTTGGGTGCGAAAGTAACCCTGCGCGGTGAGCGGATGTATGAATTCCTGGACCGTCTGATCACGATCGCCATGCCTCGTATCCGCGACTTTCGCGGCGTGAATGGCAAAAGCTTCGATGGCCGCGGCAACTATGCCATGGGCCTGAAAGAGCACATCGTGTTCCCGGAAATCGACTTTGATAAAGTCGACGAAAACTGGGGAATGGACATCGTGATCGCCACCACGGCGAAAACCGACGCTGAAGCGAAGGCACTGTTGAAAGCGTTCAACATGCCCTTCAACTCATAAGCGCGGGAAGGATTTAAATATGGCTAAGAAATCCATGATCGAGCGCGAAAAGAAGCGCGAAGCACTGGTCAAGAAGTACGCTGCGAAGCGCGCTGCCTTGAAGGCGATCGTAAGCGACGAATCCAAGCCCATGGAAGAGCGGTTCCGCGCTTCCCTGAGCCTGGCAAAGCTGCCCCGCAACTCCAGCGCCGTGCGTCTGCACAACCGCTGCCAGCTGACGGGCCGCCCACACGCCTATTATCGCAAACTGAAAATTTCGCGGATCGCGCTGCGGGATCTTGGCTCAAGCGGCCAAATCCCCGGCATGGTCAAGTCGAGCTGGTAAGGAGCGCATCAGATGAACGATCCTATCGCAGATATGCTGACACGCATCCGGAACTCTTCGATGCGCGGTAAATCCACAGTCGTCACGCCAGCTTCCAAGCTGCGTGCATGGGTGCTGGACGTGCTGGCAGACGAGGGCTACATCCGTGGCTACGAGAAGATGACGGGTGCCGATGGCCACCCCGCCATCGAAATCAGCCTGAAATATTACGAGGGCGAACCTGTTATTCGCGAACTGAAGCGGGTCTCGAAGCCCGGTCGTCGCGTCTACATGGGCGTCAATGACATTCCCGTCGTCCGTCAGGGCCTCGGTGTGTCGATTGTCTCCACCCCCAAGGGTGTGATGTCGGATCAAAGCGCACGCAGCCAGAACGTTGGCGGCGAAGTGCTCTGTACCGTATTCTAAGGAGAGCGGAATGTCTCGTATTGGTAAAAAACCGGTCGACCTGCCCAGTGGTGTTTCGGCATCCGTGAGCGGTCAGACCATCGAAGTCAAAGGTCCAAAGGGCACACGCTCTTTCAAGGCCACTGACGACGTAACATTGACTGTCGAAGACAACGTGGTGTCCATCACACCGCGCGGCAAATCCAAGCGCGCGCGCCAGCAGTGGGGCATGAGCCGCACCATGGTCAGCAACCTTGTTACCGGCGTCACCGACGGCTTCAAGAAAGAGCTTGAGATCCAGGGCGTTGGTTATCGTGCTGCCATGAACGGCAACACGTTGCGCCTGAACCTGGGCCTGTCGCATGACGTGGACTATACGCCGCCAGAAGGCGTGACAGTCACAGCACCGAAACAGACCGAGATTGTGGTAGAAGGCATTGACGAACAGCTTGTTGGTCAAGTCGCTGCGAACATTCGCGCTTGGCGCAAGCCCGAGCCCTACAAGGGCAAAGGCATCCGCTATAAGGGTGAGTTCGTCTTCCGCAAAGAAGGCAAGAAGAAGTAAGGATTGCACAGATGGCAAACAGCAAAAGACAACTGTTTCTGAAACGCCGCCTGCGCGTTCGGAACAAACTTCGCCGGGTCAACGCAGGGCGTCTTCGCCTTTCCGTTCACCGCAGCAACAAAAACATCAGCGCCCAGCTGATCGACGACGTAAACGGGGTCACGTTGGCTTCTGCTTCGACGCTCGAAAAGGATCTGGGTGTTGTTGGCAAAAACAACGTCGAAGCAGCGACCAAGGTCGGGACGGCAATTGCCGACCGCGCGATCAAGGCCGGTGTGACCGAAGCGTATTTTGACCGTGGCGGTTTCCTGTTCCACGGCAAGGTCAAGGCTTTGGCCGATGCAGCCCGCGAAGGCGGTCTGAAAATCTAAGACAGCGCAGGCGGCACGCGATGTGCCGCCTCGATGATCCGGGGGCCGGTTTGGCCCACCAGGATTGAAAAAACTTGGCGCAAGCGCCGAAGCAAAAGGATGATGCCGCATGGCGAGAGATGACAACCGAGGTGGTAACCGCCGCAACCAGCGCGACGAGACCCCAGAATTCGCTGACCGTCTGGTGGCGATCAACCGTGTTTCCAAAACCGTTAAGGGTGGTAAGCGCTTTGGCTTTGCCGCGCTTGTCGTTGTTGGCGACCAGAAGGGCCGCGTCGGCTTTGGCAAAGGTAAAGCGAAGGAGGTCCCGGAGGCCATTCGCAAAGCCACAGAGCAAGCCAAGCGCCAGATGATCCGCGTTCAGCTTCGTGAAGGCCGGACACTGCACCACGACATGGAAGGCCGTCACGGTGCCGGTAAGGTCGTTATGCGGACAGCACCGGAAGGTACTGGTATCATCGCCGGTGGTCCGATGCGTGCCGTTTTCGAAATGTTGGGACTCAAGGACGTCGTGTCCAAGTCCATCGGTTCGCAGAATCCGTACAACATGATCCGCGCCACCATGGACGGTCTGAAAAAAGAAGCATCCCCGCGCTCCGTCGCTCAGCGTCGCGGCAAGAAGGTTGCAGACATTCTTGTTAAGGCCGACGTCAAAATCGACGAGCAAAGCGATGTGGCCCATAACAGCCCGTCCGCTTCTGCGACAGCAGACGCGTAAGGAGAGCATATCATGGCTAAAACAATCGTTATCAAGCAGGTTGGTTCGCCCATCCGCCGCCCCGCCAAGCAGCGCGCGACGCTGATCGGCCTGGGCCTGAACAAGATGCACCGTGTGCGCGAGTTGGAAGACACGCCTTCTGTCCGCGGCATGATCCGCTCGATTTCTCACATGGTTGAGATCGTCGAAGAAAAAGGTTGAGGTGGCGGTGGGGTAAAACCCCACCCTACCAAACGCCGTAGGGTGGGGTTTTACCCCACCTTTGCACAAACGCCTCGCAGGAAACTGCGGGGCTTTTAGCTTTGATGCCCCCTGTTAGTTGTAGTTTATTATCTAAGATTGAACTGCGGATTTATACTCGGCCGCGCTATTCTTGGATGATCATGATGATCAGAATTACCTTTTAGCTTTTTTGTTAACTCTCCCGCCGCGTATTTCAGTTGCTGACGTCTCTCATTCTCCCGCAATTATCGTGGGTTCCCAAGAAGTCACACATGGCGGGGGCTGCTGGAACCCCTCGCCTTCTGGCCAATGCTGCCATGGAGGATCAAACCACTTCAATGTCACTGATCGACCGCCACATATCGGATTGACGCCCTTACTTTGCAAATTTGCCGTTTCTCACGAGATGTGAGAACTGTAATGTATTCGGGCGGGGCTTGATCCCTACATCCCTCCCGTCTATACGCCCCCAGTGGCCACCACTGCGCCACATAGAATCGTAACGCCGCGTTTGCTCACTCCCGTCGCTGGGGAGCATTTCCGGCAAGAGGAGAAGCGACATGAAACTGCATGAACTTTCAGACAACCCAGGTGCAACCAAACCACGCAAGCGCGTTGGCCGTGGTCCTGGATCCGGCACCGGTAAGATGGGTGGCCGTGGTATAAAAGGTCAGAAATCCCGTTCGGGTGTGGCGATCAAAGGTTACGAAGGCGGTCAGATGCCTTTGTACCAGCGTCTGCCAAAGCGTGGCTTCAACAAGCCGAACCGCAAATCCTTTGCCGTTGTGAACCTGGGCCTGATCCAGAAATTCATCGACGCCAAGAAGATCGACGGCGCTGCTGCCATCACCGAAGACGCATTGATCGCATCCGGTCTGGTCCGTCGCAAGCAGGACGGTATCCGCGTTCTGGCCAAGGGCGACTTTACGGCCAAGGTTGACCTGCAAGTGCATGGCGCGTCCAAGTCGGCAATCGAAGCAGTCGAGAAGGCGGGCGGCAAGCTGACCGTCACAGCACCTGCCGCGGCAAACGCAGACGCGTAACCAAACCCTTTTGCCTTGTGAGCGGGCCGCGTCCCGCTTACACAGACAATCGAGTTTTCCCAAATGCCGCCCGCCGGAAAACGGCTTGGGCGGCGTTTTTGCAAAGAAAGAGCCTCTATCATGGTATCAGCCGTCGAAAGCATGGCCGCCAACACCAGTTGGTCTGCGTTGGGCAAGGCCACAGACCTGCGCAACAGGATTCTGTTCACACTGGGTTTGTTGATCGTTTATCGCCTGGGCACGTTCATTCCGGTTCCCGGCATCGACGGCGCTGCCTTACGCCAGTTCATGGAAAGCGCTGGTCAGGGGATCGGCGGCATGGTGTCGATGTTCACGGGCGGCGCGTTGGGCCGTATGGGCATCTTTGCCCTTGGGATCATGCCGTACATTTCGGCGTCGATCATTGTGCAGTTGATGACATCCATGGTGCCCGCGCTTGAGCAGCTTAAGAAAGAAGGCGAGCAGGGGCGCAAGAAGATAAACCAATACACCCGGTTCGGCACGGTGGCGCTTGCCACGTTGCAGGCGTATGGGTTGGCCGTGTCGCTTGAGGCGGGTGATATCGCCGCTGATCCCGGCCTCTATTTCCGGATGGCCTGTATGGTCACGCTGGTGGGTGGCACGATGTTCCTGATGTGGCTGGGTGAACAGATCACCGCACGTGGCATCGGCAACGGCATCTCGCTTATCATTTTCGTGGGCATCATCGCCGAAGTTCCCGCCGCCATTGCGCAGTTCTTTTCGTCTGGCCGCTCCGGCGCGATCAGCCCTGCGGTGATTGTCGGCGTCCTGGTGATGGTGATCGTGACGATCATGTTCGTGGTGTTCATGGAGCGCGCCTTGCGCAAGATCCACATTCAATATCCGCGCCGTCAGGTGGGCCAGAAGATGTATGATGGTGGGTCGTCGCACCTGCCGGTCAAGGTTAACCCTGCGGGCGTTATTCCTGCAATCTTTGCCAGCTCGCTGTTGCTGCTGCCGGTGACGATCAGCACGTTCTCGGGCAATTCCACGGGGCCGGTGATGTCGGTGCTGCTGGCTAACTTTGGTCCCGGTCAGCCGCTGTACCTGCTGTTCTTCGTCGCGATGATCGTTTTCTTTGCGTATTTTTATACGTTCAACGTCAGCTTCAAGCCGGAAGAGGTCGCGGACAATCTGAAGAACCAGAACGGGTTTGTCCCCGGTATCCGTCCCGGCAAGAAGACCGCCGAATATCTGGAGTACGTGGTGAACCGCGTGCTTGTATTGGGGTCGGCCTATCTTGCTGCGGTTTGTATCCTGCCGGAAATTTTGCGGGGACAGTTTGCAATTCCTTTCTATTTTGGCGGTACGTCAGTTCTTATTGTCGTGTCCGTGACGATGGATACGATCCAACAGGTACAAAGCCATCTGCTTGCCCATCAATACGAAGGTCTGCTTGAGCGGTCCCAGTTGCGAGGCAAATCCGGCAAACCTCGCAAAAAACGGAGCCCCGTACGTCGATGAACATTATTCTGCTATGACCGCCTGG
>JBFGFW010000127.1:0-6834 GCA_041579395.1 Sulfitobacter sp. | reverse complement strand
GTGGTGCTGGTGTTCAGTCCTATGGTCAGCGCCGTGCGGTTTTTGGTCCGTGGCATCTTGCGCCTTTTCGGCGTGACCATCGACCCTGACAGCAATATCCTGGCGGTTCGTGAAGAAATCGCCGGGGCGCTGCAACTTGGCCGATCCGAAGGGGTTGTCGAAAAGGAAGACCGCGACCGGATACTGGGTGCGCTGGATCTGCGCGATCGCGTGGTCGAGGAAGTGATGCTGCACCGCTCAGGCATCGAGATGATCGATGCCGCCGACGAGCCGTCCAAGATCCTTGAACAGATCCTTGAATCCAATCACACCCGCCTGCCCGTCTACCGCGACGATCCCGAGAACATCATCGGTGTAATCCATGCCAAGGACCTGCTGCGCGCCATGTACAAGCGCATCAACGATGCCGCCGTCAACACGCCACCTTTCAAGAATTTCAAGATCGCCGACGTGGCGATGAAACCCTATTTCGTGCCGGAAACCTCCACTCTCGATGAACAGATGCGCCAGTTCTTGCGCCGCCGCACCCATTTCGCGCTGGTGGTCGATGAATACGGCTCGCTTCAGGGCTTGATCACGCTCGAGGACATCCTCGAAGAAATCGTCGGCGAAATCACCGATGAATTCGATCCCGACGCCGAACACGGTGTGACGAAAGCCGACGATGGCCAGTATCTGGTGGATGGTGCCATGACGATCCGCGATCTGAACCGTGCCACCGAATGGGATTTGCCCGATGATGAGGCAAACACCGTCGCGGGGCTGGTCATCCACGAGGCGCAGATGATCCCGACCCCGGGTCAGGTGTTCTCGTTCCACGACTTCCGGTTCGAGGTCGTCGCCCGTGACGGCAACCGCATCACCCAACTGAAAATACGCCCCCTTTAACCGCTTCTCTGGCTGTCAAATATCCCGGGGGGCGGCCGCAGGCCGGGGGGCTGGCCCCCCCCTTCCGAACCCCTCTGCTGAAACCGTCAGGCGCGCAGTCGCATCCCGTCCGGATCAAACGGCGGCGCGTCCAGCACGGTGGCACCGTGGGGCCGCCCCAACACCATGACGTCGACCCGTGCGCCCGCGGCCACATCGCGCACGAACCCAAGCGCCAGCGATTGCCCGACACTATAGCCATATGCCCCGGAGGTAACCCTTCCGACGCCCGCGCCATTCTTGAAAATCGGCTCACCGCCCGTGGCATCCGCGTTTGACGCGTCGGTGGGAGCACTGTCCAACGCCAGTACCACCAGCCGTTCGCGGGCAGGCCTGGCCAGCACCTCCACCAGTGCCGCCTTGTTCAGGAACGCCTTGTCCAGCTTGCAAAGCCGGTCAAGGCCGACCTCTTGCGGCCAATATTCGGGGCTGTATTCGCGCCCCCAACTGCCATAGCCCTTTTCGATGCGCAGCGACATCAGCGCGCGCGACCCGACTGGCCCTGCCCCCAGATCCCGCCCCGCTTCCAGCAAGCCCGTGTACAGGCGGGTCTGGTCGGCGCTGGCGCAATGCAGTTCCCACCCCAGATCGCCGGTAAACGATACCCGCAAGGCCAGTACGCGCACGCCCGCCAGTTCGATCCATTTCGACCGCATGAAAGGGAAATCCGGCGTGGCCAGCGACGTATTGGTCAGCCGTTGCAACAAGTCGCGCGACTTCGGGCCCGCCACATTGAATCCGCATATGGCCACGGTCTGGCTTTCAAATGTCGTGCCCTCGGGCAAGGGGATCGCCCTGAAAAACCGCTGGTGATAGCGTTCGGCCATGCCCGACCCGATGATCCAGAACTCATCCACTGCCAGACGTGTGACGGTAAAGTCGCCCGCAATGCCGCCGCGCACCCCGATCAGCGGCGTCAGGCAGGACCGTCCAACGATCTGGGGCATGGTGTTGGCAAACAGGCTGTTCAGCCACGCTTCGGCCCCCGGTCCTGTGCAGCGGTATTTCGCAAAATTCGAGATGTCGATGATGCCAGCGTTTTCCCGCAGCATCCGGCATTCCGCGCCGACCGGCCCCCACCAGTTCTGGCGCGTAAAGCCGTCGGTATCCTGCGCCCCGGTCGCACCCGCAAACCACAAAGGGTGCTCCCAGCCATAGTTCAGCCCGAACACGGCCCCCATGGTCTGTTGCATCTCGTGGACAGGTCGGGTGCGCACGGGCCTGCCTGCGGCGCGTTCTTCGTTGGGAAAGTGGATCTTGAAGCGGTTGGCGTATTGATCGCCGACGCGTGCCTTGGTGAACGCCTTGCCCGCCCAATCGCCAAAGCGCGCCACGTCCCAGGCGAACATGTCATAGCGGCTTTCGCCGGTGACGATCCAGTCGGCTGCCAGCAGCCCCATGCCGCCCGACTGGCTGAAGCCCGGGATGATGCCGTTGCAACAGAAATAGTTGCGCAGTTCCGGGACCGGGCCGAACAGCACATTGGCGTCTGGCGACCAGATCATCGGCCCGTTGATCACGCGTTTGATGCCCGCGGACCCGACCGCCGGTACCCGGTCGATCGCCCGCATCATGTTGGGCTCGATCCGGTCCAGATCATCGGCAAAAAGCTCGTGGCCGAACCCTTGCGGCGTGCCCGCTTCGGCCCAGAACCGCAGGTCTTTTTCATAGGCACCTACCAGCAGGCCCTTGCCTTCCTGGCGCAGGTAATATTCGCCGTCCCTGTCCGCGACCGAAGGCAGCCGTCTGTCCAGTTTTGCGATTTCGGGAATGGTTTCGGTGACGAAATACTGATGCTCGGTCGGTTGGAGCGGCAAGGTCAGCCCCGCCATCGCCGCCACCTCGCGACCCCATAGCCCCGCGGCATTGACCACCCACTGCGTAGCGATGTCGCCCTTGTCCGTGCGCACGATCCAACTGCCGTCCGGCTGCTGTTCGGTGCCTGTGACGGGGCAAAAGCGGATGATCTCGGCCCCGTTCTGCCGCGCGCCAGCGGCATAGGCATTGGTCACGCCGGACGGGTCCACATTGCCGCCCGAGGGTTCGAACATGATGCAGCGGATGCCGTCGAAATCGACCAGAGGGTGCAGGCGCTCGGCCTCGTCACGCGACACATCGTGAAAGTTCAGGCCATAGTACTTCGCTTTTGCGGCCTGCAACCGCAACTGGTGCTCGCGGGCTTCGGTCTGGGCCAGATACAGGCTGCCGGGTTGAAACACGCCGCAGGACTGGCCGGTTTCGGCTTCCAGCGCGTTGTAAAGGTCCATCGTATAGTTCTGGATGCGGGTGATGTTGTTGTTGTCATGCAGCCCGTGAATGTTCGCCGCTGCGTGCCAGGTGCTGCCCGATGTCAGTTCCGACCGTTCCAGCAGTACCACATCCGTCCAACCCAATTTGGTCAGATGATACAGGATAGAGCAGCCGATCACGCCGCCCCCGATGACGACTGCCTGGGCGTGGGTGCGCATGTTGGTAATTCCAAAGACTGATTGCGTTGTTCCTGAATTTACGCAGACGCGCACTGCACGGTTGCCCAAAACCGACAGAAGCTGTCGTCATCAAGCCACTGCGCAGCGCAGGGGTCAGGTGGCGGCCGGGTCGCGATCCATGTCGGGCGCGTCGGTTTCCCTGTTGGTCTTATCCAACATCAGCGCGACTCCCTTGCGAACCTCAGGGTCTGCGCTGGACATGAGTTGATGGCGGTCCGGCTCAAACTCGATCGCCGACAGCGCCCGCCGCAGATGTTTCTCGGCGGCGTGGGCTGCGGCCTTTCTAAGCCCCTTGTCAGGGTGGCGCATGAGCCCGGCCAAAGTGGTCTGCAATCGCTGCTGAACTTCGACTACAGTACTGCCATCGCGGGCCAATGCGCCGAACGCATCCTGGATCAGGTCTATGGGGTCCAGCGGGGCCACATAGATACGGTCCAGCACCTCTTCCCGGTCGCGCTGCGTTTCGTCCTCGTAATCGTTGAGAATGCGGCCGATCCGGGTGATCACATCAATCGCCGTTCCCGGGTCGTTGACCCCCGGCGACAGCGCCTTTGAGGCGACTTCGCCCATCACGATCAGCCCAAACCTTGGGTCTTGGTCAAAGGTGCGCAGATCGCCCATTCTGATGGAGGCTTTGATGCCATCGTGCAAGGTTTCCTCGGTATAGTCTTCGCCCACGGGATCACCGATTGTTTCGATCTTGACCATGGGTTCATTGATCGAAACAAAAGCGCCGATGTTGCGCAACAGATAGATCTTGACGCCGTGGTTCTTGGCAACGGCGTTCAGGGATTCCGGATAGATGTGCTGAATATAGCCGCTTTCCGTCGCATTATATGTTTCGGCACCCTTTGGAATGTCGGACACTAGCGCGTTCGCCCCAAGACAGGGGTTGGCCAGCCGCTCTTTGAAGGTATTGCGCGTCGTTTCTTCGACTTGGCGGGACGTGTCGATCAGGCTGCCAAAGCTTTGCAGGTGCAGGACCCACCGCACCAGATAGAAGACAATAAGCATCAAAACCGCGACCGTCGTGATGAACAGCACAAAGGCGCGCTTGTCGTCGAAGACACCCAGTTCGCGCATGATGATGGCGATCAGTGCATAGACATAGGCCCCGATAAATACCGCAAGTGTGTTTTGCGTCGTCAGATCCTGAATGATCAGGCGGTGTACGCGCGGCGTCCATTGCGTTGACGACGCGCGGTACACCGATACCATCACGCTGAGCGAAAAAGTGGTCACGGCAAGCATCGCGTTGGCGATGATCGACAACAACCGGTCTGCGGCACTGCCCGACAGCGACGTGGCCAATCCGTCCGGAATCCAGTTCTCTATCAGCGAGCTGAGCGCCAGCGAAACAATCGCCATCAACCCCATGATCACTACCCGCACCCACAGCTTCTTGCCGTATTCACGGGCTTTTCGGATCAAGGTTGAAGGCATCAGGATGTCAATATTCATGCAGCTTTATCCAATTCGCTCAACGCCTTGTCCAGCAATGGTTTTGCGCGCAGCCGATAAATGGTTGGCCGGTGCCGCAACCGATCAGTTGGCTTGCGCCCGCAATGGTCTGATTTCGACAAATAAAGTCGGTAAGCAACATGCCCACCTGGCCAGCAGTTGCGACCAATGGAAAACACCGACGGACGGAGTGCCCTTTATGAAAACCACCACCCGCGCGCTTGTGATCGGGGGCGGCGTCGTTGGCGCGTCGGTTCTGTATCACCTTACGAAGCTTGGCTGGAAAGACGTGATGCTGGTCGAGCGGTCCGAGCTGACGTCGGGATCGACCTGGCACGCGGCGGGCGGATTTCACACGCTGAACGGCGATACGAACATGGCGGCGCTGCAGGGCTATACGATCCGGCTTTACAAAGAGCTTGAGCAGATCACCGGCATGTCCTGCGGTCTGCACCACGTCGGCGGCGTGACGCTGGCCGACACCCAGGAACGGTTTGACATGATGCTGGCCGAACGCGCCAAGCATCGGTTCATGGGGCTGGACACCGAAATTGTCGGCCCCCAAGACATTGCGAAAATTGCGCCCATCACCAATCTTGATGGCATTATCGGTGGGCTTTACGATCCGCTGGACGGGCATCTGGATCCCTCGGGGACCACTCACGCCTATGCCAAGGCGGCGCGGATGGGCGGGGCCACGATCGAAACGCACTGCATGGTCCGCGAGACCAACCAGCGCCCCGACGGTACCTGGGATGTGGTCACGGACAAGGGCACGATCCACACCGAACATCTGATCAACGCGGGCGGTCTTTGGGCGCGCGAGGTGGGGGCGATGGCGGGCGTGTATTTCCCGCTGCACCCGATGGAGCATCAGTACATCGTCACGGACGACATTCCGCAGATCTATGAACGCGACGCCGAGCATCCGCACGTGATGGACCCCGCCGGTGAAAGCTATCTGCGGCAGGAAGGGCGCGGGCTTTGCATCGGGTTCTATGAACAGCGGGCGCGCCCTTGGGCGGTGGATGGCACGCCGTGGGGGTTTGGCCATGAACTGCTGCCCGATGACTTTGACAAGATCGAAGAAAGCATTGATTTCGCTTACAAACGCTTCCCCGTGCTGGCCACGGCGGGCGTCAAATCGGTGATCCACGGGCCTTTCACTTTCGCCCCTGACGGCAACCCACTGGTCGGGCCGGTGCCCGGCGTGCGCAACTATTGGTCGGCCTGCGGTGTGATGGCGGGCTTCAGCCAGGGCGGCGGCGTCGGATTGACCTTGGCGCAATGGATGATCGAAGGCGAGCCCGAGCGTGACGTGATGGCCATGGACGTGGCGCGTTTCGGGGACTGGATCAGCCCCGGCTACACGCTCCCCAAGGTGATCGAGAACTACCAAAAACGCTTTTCCGTGTCCTATCCGAACGAAGAACTGCCAGCCGCGCGGCCGAACCGCACCACGCCGATGTACGATATTTTCACTCAGATGGGCGCTGTCTGGGGTCAGCAATACGGGCTTGAGGTGCCCAATTACTTTGCCGTCGGTGATGAGCCAGCGTACGAGACGCCATCTTTCCGCCGGTCGGACGCCTTTGAGGCGGTCGCGCGCGAGGTGGCCGGCGTACGGGGCAGCGTCGGCATCAACGAAGTGCAGAACTTTGGCAAGTATCTGGTCACTGGGGCAGATGCTCGTGGATGGCTGGACCGGATAATGGCCGGGCGTGTGCCGCAACCGGGTCGATTGTCGCTGACGCCGATGCTGTCCGAAAAAGGCAAGCTGATCGGTGATTTCACCATCTCATGTTTAGACGCTCAGACATTCCAACTTACCGCTTCCTACGGCGCGCAGGCCTATCATATGCGCTGGTTTCAACAGAATGGTACTGAGAACGTCCAGGTCGAAAATATCTCCGACCGGCTCAACGGCTTTCAGATTGCGGGACCGAAGGCGCGCGAC
>JBFGFW010000126.1:0-6887 GCA_041579395.1 Sulfitobacter sp. | reverse complement strand
GGCACCGCCACCATGATGGCCGCGAAAGGGGCGATCCGTCCGGTGGCGCAGGTCATGGAGGCGTCTGGCGCAGAGTTTGATCCCGACGGCTTTATCGGTGCCGTCAAAGGCTATTACACCAGCAGCGATGGCGCGATGCTGTCGTTGCCGTTCAACTCCTCGACACCGGTGTTGTGGGTGAACCGCGACGCGCTGCAAGCTGCGGGCGTGGACCCAGATACCGATCTGTCCACATGGCAGAACGTCGGCGCTGTACTGGACCAGTTGAAAGAAGCCGGACAATCCTGCCCGATGACCACCGCATGGCAAAGCTGGATCCACCTTGAGAACCTGTCGGCCTATCATGACCTGCCGTTCGCCACCAAAGACAACGGCTTTGGCGGTCTGGACACTGAACTGGTCTTTAACGCCGAACCACAGGTCGCGCATATCGCGGCGATGGGGCAATGGGCCAAGGACGGAAAATTCGTCTATGCGGGCCGCCGCAACGAAGGCGGGGCAAACTTCCGCGCCGGTGAATGTGCGCTGTTCACCGAAAGCTCGGCTGGCTATGCGGGCATCAAGGCCGAGGCGAAATTCGCCTTTGACGTGCGTCCGCTGCCCTATTGGGATGGCGTTGGTAACAGCCCGCTGAACACCATCATCGGTGGTGCGTCGTTGTGGGTGATGGAAGGCCACGAGCCCGCTGAATACGAAGGTGTCGCCGAATTCCTGTCCTATCTGTCATCGACCCCGGTGCAGGCCAAATGGCATCAGGACACCGGCTATCTGCCAATCACAGCGGCCGCTGCCGAAGCCACCCGCGAGGCGGGATTTTACAAGGAAAACCCCGGCACCGACGTGGCCGTGATCCAGATGACCACGAACGAGCCGACGGCCAATTCCAAAGGCTTGCGGCTTGGGTCGTTCGACCAGATTCGCGGCGTCATCGACGAAGAGCTTGAGGCCGTCTGGGCCGGTGACAAGGACGCACAAACCGCCATGGACAGCGCCGTCGAGCGCGGCAACCAGTTGCTGCGCCGCTTTGAGCAGGCCAACCGCTAAACGACGATACGGGCGGCCAATCACGGCCGCCCGCACCGCTTGCAAGGCACATTATCCATGGAAAAACGGGTCACTTTCAAAGGCTGGCTGTTGCCGCTGTGCCTGATTGCGCCACAGGTCATCGTGTCGGCGGTGTTTTTCTTCTATCCGGCGGGGCAGGCGATATGGCAATCGCTGTTCATCCCCGATCCGTTCGGTTTTTCGATGCGCTATGTCGGCTTGGGCAACTTCGAATATCTGCTGTCTGACCCGTATTACCGCGCGTCCTTTTTGACGACGGCGGTGTTTTCAACCCTCGTCACGCTGGTCTCAATGATCCCGGCGCTGTTTCTGGCCGTGGTGGCCGACCGCCTGATCAAGGGCGCAGGCACCTATCGCACCTTGCTGATCTGGCCCTATGCCGTGGCACCGGCCATCGCGGGGGTCTTGTGGCTGTTCATGTTCAACACCCGCGTCGGCGTGGTATCGTGGTATCTAGGCAATCTGGGCTATGACTGGAACCACGTCTTGAACGGCGGCGAAGCGATGGGGCTGGTCGTCGTCGCCTCGGCCTGGGGGCGGATCAGCTATAACTTCCTGTTCTTCTTCGCAGCCCTGCAGGCAGTGCCCAAATCGGTGATCGAGGCAGCGGCGATTGACGGCGCGCATTTCTGGCGGCGGTTCTGGACGATCGTGCTGCCGCTTTTGTCGCCCACCACGTTTTTCCTGCTGGTGGTTAACATCGTCTATGCGTTCTTTGAAACATTTGGCGTTATCCACACGATCACCTCGGGCGGGCCACAGCAGTCTACGACAATTCTGGTCTACAAGGTGTTCAGCGACGGCTTTGTCGGGCAAGACCTTGGGTCGTCTGCGGCGCAATCGGTGATCTTGCTGGTGGTCGTTGGCGCGCTGACGATCTTTCAGTTCAAGTTCATCGAGCGGAGAGTGCACTATTGACCCAGGCTCGCAAGGATCCGCCCCCCGGCATGGTAGAGGAACGCGGCGCAAGCCTGTGGATCAGCCATGCGGTGATGATTTTCGGGGTGCTGATCGTGTTCTTTCCGATCTGGCTGGCCTTTGTGGCGTCTACCGTGACACAGCCCGAAATCGTAAGCCCGCCAATGCCTCTGTGGCCCGGCGACCAGTTCCTGACCAACTATACCAAGGCGTTGTTTTCGGGCGTGAACGTGCCGGTCGCCACGATGCTGCTGAACAGCCTGATCATGGCCATGGGCATCGCGGTGGGTAAGATCGTGATCTCGCTGCTGTCGGCCTTTGCCATCGTCTATTTCCGCTTTCCCGGCAAATCGATCTTCTTTTGGCTGATCTTTCTGACGCTGATGTTGCCGGTCGAAGTGCGCATCGTGCCCACCTACGAGGTTGTCGCCGGGTTCGGCATGCTTAACAGTTATAGCGGGCTGATCTTTCCGCTGATCGCATCGGCCACGGCAACATTTCTGTTCCGGCAATTCTTTATGACAGTCCCGGATGAATTGGCCGAAGCGGCGCGGGTCGACGGGGCCAGCCCGATGCGGTTTTTCTGGGACATCCTGTTTCCGATGAGCCGTACGAATATCGCAGCGCTTTACGTGATCTTGTTCATCTATGGCTGGAACCAGTATCTGTGGCCCTTGCTGATCACCACCGACCCCGAAATGAACACCATCGTCATGGGCATCAAACAGATGTTCCCGTCGGGCGACGATGTGGCCGATTGGCCGGTGATCATGGCCACTTCCATCTTGGCGATGATCCCGCCGGTGATCATCGTGATTTCAATGCAGAAACTTTTCATCCGCGGTCTCGTGGACAGCGAAAAATAGACCAAAGGTGCAAGTCTCATGGCAACAGTAGAATTGAAGGCCGTCAAAAAACGCTTTGGCGCGACCGAGGTGATCCACGGGGTCAGCACCGCGATCGACGACGGCGAATTCATCGTGATCGTAGGGCCGTCTGGTTGTGGAAAGTCGACATTGCTGCGGATGGTTGCCGGGCTGGAAAGCGTGACCGAGGGCGAGATTAGCATTGGCGGCAAACGCGTCAACGAGCGCGAGCCGATGGACCGTGACATCGCCATGGTGTTTCAGAACTACGCGCTTTATCCGCATATGTCGGTGCGGCAAAACATGGGTTATGGATTGAAAATCGCAAAGCTGCCCAAGGCCGAGATTGACCGAAAGGTCGATGCCGCCGCCACGCTTTTGCAGCTTGAACCCTATCTTGACCGACTTCCCCGCGACCTGTCGGGCGGGCAGCGTCAGCGGGTTGCCATGGGCCGGGCGATCGTGCGTGAACCGGCGGTGTTTCTGTTTGATGAACCGCTGTCTAATCTTGACGCCAAGCTGCGCGTGCAGATGCGCCTTGAAATCCGCGATCTGCAGAACCGGCTGGGGATCACGTCGCTTTATGTCACCCACGATCAGGTCGAAGCGATGACCATGGCCGACCGAATGATCGTGATGAACGCGGGACGCGCCGAACAGATCGGCACCCCCCTTGAGGTGTACGAGCGACCGCAGACCTTGTTCGCCGCGCAATTCATCGGCAGCCCGTCAATGAATGTGCTTGAGGCCACCGCCCTGGATGGCGCGCTGACGCTGGGCGGATGCACCCTGCGGACGGCCAAGCACCTCGATGGACCCGTGACCGTCGGAATAAGACCAGAGCATGTGGTCGCCGACCCAGACGGACCGCTGTCGATGACAGTGCAGATGGGCGAACCCCTGGGGGCGAACACACTGTTGCATGGGCGTCTGACCGGCCGAAGCGACTTGTTCACCATCAGCCTTCCCGGCGTCCATCATGCCAAGACCGGCGAAATCATTCGCTTTGGGGTAAACGACAAGAACCTGCACTTCTTTGACCCGTCAGACGGGCAGCGTCTTTAGCACGCGGCGGTCAAAGCGTCAGGCGGGCGCTGCGGGATAGCCGGCATCAGCCAGTGCGGCCTGTACGTCCGGAATCGCGGCGGAACTGGTCAATTCGATCCGGCGCGCATCCATGTCAAAAGTAATAATAGCATCAGGATCAATAGCGTGGATGGTCTTTTCCACCGTCGCCTTGCAGTGGCCGCAGCTCATGTCGGGGATGTGTAAAGTGGTCATTCGGGTCTCCATTCTTGTGGTCGGATAGATCGGAATTCTTGGCAGGCAGAGGCGTGACATCCATTTTCGATAGGACAGTTTCTTTAGTGACGTCGCCGGGTCGCGATCCAAAGCAGGGGCAGGCCCGTCAACAGCCCCAGCCCCAGAACCGCCCATGTGGCATTTCCCATATCGCCGCCAATTGCAACCTTGCCAAAATGCGCGAGGACAAAGCTGGTGGGCACGATGCCGGCCAAAGTCGCCAGCGCAAAGCGCCAGACGCGCAGACCGCTCAGCCCCGCGGCATAGCTCATCATGTCAAATGACACGAAGGGCATTAACCGGCTGGCAAACACGGTGACCATCAGGGCGTTCTGCGACCCCAGCAGCCCTGCATCGACCCGGTCACCCAACAACCGCCGCACCGCGTCGCGCCCCAGAATGCGGGCCAGCGCAAACGCGATCAACGCGCCAAGTTCCGCCCCAAGCACGACCTGCACCGTCCCCCACAAATGCCCATAGGCGGCACCCGCCACCATCGCGATGGGTGCACTTGGCAACGGGCTGGCGACAACGGCAAGGGCCATGATCCCGATGATCAGCAGCGGCCCCCACATGCCGGCCTGTGCCACCAGTTCCGCAAGGGTGTCGCGGTTCACCAGCCGCTGCACATCGACAAGGATCGAGGGCGCAAACCACCACGCGCCAAGGGCGGCGACCGCCAGGGCCGCCATAACAACCAGAAGGCCCTTGCGCGTGTCCATTTCAGATCGCCTTTACAGCCTTGTCGAGCAAATCGCGCACCTGTGCCGCGACCGCGTGCAAACCAGGGTTGTCGATAGCCTGCATCGATGCCACCGGATCAATGGCGCTGACTTCGACACCGTCTTCGATCTCGCGGAGGATCACGTTGCAGGGCAGCATCGCGCCGACACGCGGCTCCTTCCCGATTGCTTCAAGGGCCATCTTGGGGTTGCACGCGCCAAGGATGCGGTAGCCGTCTATGTCGACGCCCAGCTTCTTTTTCATCGTCGCCGTGACATCAATTTCTGTCAAAATGCCAAAGCCATTGTCGGCAAGGGCGGCGCGGGCGCGGGCGTCAATATTGTCCAGCGTTGCATCTTTGAATACACGATTAAGAGTATATGGCACGAGGGGACCCTCCTTTTGATGGGTGAGAAACGCGCGGACGGGTCCGGGCGGTGGCACCATTGGTCCTGCATCAGACAGCCGCGCAGTGCGTCACAAAATAAACATCTGCGATAGCGTTATTCTATATCGGGTTTTGGCGTCGCAGTCTTGTTGCACGTCAAGGCTGACGTGCCGTGGTCCTGCTAGGTTGAATATATGGTGAAAATTTGCGCCAGTTAAAAGGGGGCACAAAATGGAATTGGGAAAGCTTTGGAAAATTGCGCCGCTAGTCATTATGTCTTGTGGTATGGCGACGGCCGCAGCGGCTCAGGTTGCGGAAGGATCTGATCGGTACCGCGCGTTTCAGCACGGGTACCACATGATGGGGGGCGGCAGCCATTGGGGGGGCTTCGGTATGGTTTTGGGACCGATATTCCTGATCTTGGTCGTGGTTGGCATCGTGATCGGCGTTATCTATCTTTTGACCCATTTCGGGGCGGCAGGTTTGGGCGGCGGTCAGCCTGTGCATGATCGTGCGCTGGCCGTTCTCAAGGAGCGCTATGCCAAAGGCGAGATTGATTCTCAGGAATTCGCCGAGCGCAAGAAACATTTGACGGACTGATTTTCGTCTCAATCGCACGGTACAGGGGCCGCGCAGATCCTGCACGGCCCCTGACGTCAAGAACGGTCTAGGTCACTGACGGTTACCGCTGCCAATCTGGCCCAAGCAAGCGTCTGCATCCGCCGCGCTTAGGTCTCAATGGTGCGCGGTGGCACGACCTGTTCCATCAGCGCGTTGTTCCATTCGCCATCGACGACAATATGCGCCGCGGCCCCCAATATCGCCGCCTCGATCAGGTTGTGGTTGACGTAGGCATAGACGCCCGGCTGCTCGAACGTGTACATTGCCGCACCCGCGCTGCCACCGCGAATGAACCATGTTTCAAGCCCGGTCTGCGGGGCATCACTGAACGATCCCCCCTCCCAGACGAAATTGCCATGGCCGCCGATCAGGTGCGGTCGGGTATCCCGGTTGGCCTGATTGTGGATCATCAAGACGGTTTTCCCGACCGCCGAGCGCAAGGCATTCGTCCCGGTCAGCGCGCCGACTGATCCGTTGAAAACCGAATGCGTCGGCGTCAACGTGCGCATCGCCTCAAGCGATTCTGCATAGTCGTCGCCCGCATTGGCATAGGTCTTGAACGTGCCATCCGGGTTCTTGGGCAGATAGTAATCCTGCTCGCCGAAATAGGCGATCTGGTCGTAGGGAAGCGCATTGCCCTGACCGTCCTTCAGGCCGTCACGCGGCAGCACCATGACCGCCCCGTTCATGCCGTGACAGACATGATAGGGGATCATCGCCCCACCGGGCGCACAATGGTATGTGAACAGACCCGGCTTGGTCGCTTTCCAGCGCAGCACGGTTTCTTCGCCGGGGTAGACATGCGTAAGCGCACCGCCCCCCATAGCCCCGGTCGAGGCGTGAAAGTCGATGTTATGTTCGAGCAGGTTGCGGCCCAGACTTTTCAGGGTCATCTCGACGTAATCGTCCTGATGCACGATGATCAGCGGCCCGGGGACGGACCCGTTATAGGTCATCGCCCAGATCGACGCGCCGGTGTCCTCATCGACGACCATCAGCCGCTC
>JBFGFW010000125.1:0-6961 GCA_041579395.1 Sulfitobacter sp. | reverse complement strand
TCCGCCGAGAGCGGAGCGATCACGGTCAGAAGGCAATCACGAGGGCGACATCACATTTCAAAATGTGCGCCCGAATTCTGAATTCCTGGTGGCAGAGGAGCCGGATTCCATAACCGAGGTTACACGCTCGGATATGGAAAGTCGCAAGCTTGCGAATCAACAAGGCACTCTGATTAAGCAACAAGTATCGCCCCAACATCGGTCAATCGAAGCAATGCTTACCCAGACCGCCAAGCCGGGCTTAGGTATTTCAATTAATCACCGGGAATCAGCACATGGAAATGGCAACACTTTCCCCCGCGCCTTCCCGACCAATCGTGAACAGGGCGGGGTTGAATGGAAACGGACAATCCTAGCGCCAGGGGAGATGCAGCCATTCGCGCAAGCTGAAAACGTGGACGGCATGGAGCGTATCATGGCGTCCAACACCGTAGGAAGCATGGGGTCTGTTCAATCGATCGGCCTCGCTGCCGAGCTTACTTTGCCTGGAGCGAACAACGTTGCTGTGATCCCATCTTCGCGTGACACAACCAAAAGCGCGGGCAATCCAGCGGCGGATCACGCAGCCATCATCGCTGGTGTTACGGGACCCTTAGGGACAGAATTCCGACCTGACAGAAATCCTCTTGCCCATGATCCTTTGCGAAAAGACCGAATTGAACGGCTGCCCGACACACGCACCAGCGAAGCCAACAGATCAGCTAATCCGCTTTCAAATGCTGCCATCAGGGCGCAAGGTATTGTTCCAAATATTCAATTCGCCACACACCAGCAAAACACCTTTCCTAGTCGGCTGACTGACATTCTGCTTTCCGACAAATTCACAGCAGATGAACTGACATCGGTTCATGGTCTCGAGCAGGCCCGCACTGTTGTAGCAGGACAGCAGCATCCATTGATGAAAACGGATTTGCCTCAGCATATCCCCCGGCAATTGGCGGAAATCGCGCATTCAAACAATGGAAAATCCGTGGATGTGGCGCTCAGTCCCGAAGAGCTGGGGCGTGTCAAGTTATCGATCACATCCGGCGAAAATGGAATAATGGTGCATATTACCGCTGAACGGACAGATACGTTGGACCTGATCCGCCGCCACATTGATCAGCTCAACCAGGAACTGCGTCAGCTGGGCTACCAGGATCCCGGATTCTCTTTTGGTCCGGAAAGCGGGGACCCGGACCAGGCAGGTAGCCAGGCACAAATAGACGATCCGACTGGTTCTGGTGGCGCTCCAACTTTGGAAGAGCAGTCGGTGGAACATGCCACCTTATCGACCGGATCAACCCCCGGCCTTGATCTCAGATTATAAGGACCTCCAAGAATGGATTTAACGGCTTCAGCCCTCCCAACCGCATCACCTCCTGCGCCACCAATACCAACAAAACCAAAAAGCGTAATCTCCTCTGATTTTGAAACATTCCTTAAAATGCTGACGACTCAAGCCAAGTACCAGGATCCGCTGGAGCCGATTGATTCATCGCAATATTCCGCGCAGCTTGCGCAGTTTTCCATGGTCGAGCAGCAGGTCCTTTCAAATGATCTTTTGTCGGCTCTGTCCACACAACTGGGGGGCGGTGCCATTGGGCAAGTCGCCGGTTGGATCGGCATGGAAGCGCGGACGGCAGCGCCTGCACAGTTTGACGGCGCGCCGATCACGATTGCACCAAAACCAGCCGCGGCTGCCGAGACAGCTACGCTTATCGTCTATAATGCGCAGGGCAAGGAGTTGCAGCGCAGCGCTATCGCGGTATCTGATGCCCAAATCCAATGGGCTGGCGTCTCGAAAGATGGCACGCCATTTCCAAATGCCGCCTATCGCTTTGCGGTCGAAAGTCGCGCGGGCGGGCAAGTGATCGCGACCACGCCTGCCGAATCCTACGCCCGAATTGTTGAAGCGCGAATAGAAGCAGGCGGGCCGCGCTTGATCCTGGCCGGCGGCAGTTCAGTCACCACAGCAGATATCAAGGCACTGCGGGAGCCGGGTTAGACGCCAAACCCCTCGCGCCCGATCGACACATAGGCGGTGAAACCCGCGCGTTTTGCATCTTTGGGGTTATAAATATTGCGAAGATCGGCCATTACCGGCGATGTCATGCGCTTGGCCATCCGTTTGAGGTCAAGCGCCCGGAATTCATTCCACTCGGTCAAAATAACAATGGCATCGGCCTTTTGGGCGGCTTTATAGACATCGTCGTGCCAAGTGACCCCCGGCAAAAGCGCCTCGCCCTCGCGTTTGCCTTGCGGATCGACAACCCGCACTTTGGCTCCGCTACCTACCAGCGCTGGCACAATCGTCAAACTAGGAGAGTCGCGCATATCATCTGTGTTCGGCTTGAATGTCACCCCAAGGACAGCGATCACTTTGCCGTTGACCGACCCGCCGCAGATGTCGACAACTTTATCGACCATCCGGCGTTTCACTTCATCGTTCACCTTAATCACAGTCTCGGTCAACTGCATCGGAATCGCGTGATCTTGACCCATTCGGGCCAAGGCACGCGTATCTTTTGGAAAGCAACTGCCGCCGTATCCCGGACCCGCGTGCAAGAACTTCGATCCGATCCGACCGTCCAGACCCATACCCTGCGACACCATTTTCACGTCAGCGCCGGTTCGTTCGCATAGGGCTGCGATCTCGTTGATAAAAGTGATCTTCGTCGCCAAAAATGCGTTCGCAGCGTATTTTATCATCTCGGCACTTTCCAAATCGGTCGACATGATGGGAAAATCACGCAGATATAGCGGGCGGTATATGTCGTTCATCACCGCCGCTGCCCGTTCATTCTGGACGCCGACCACGACACGGTCGGGGCGCATGAAATCATCGATCGCGGCACCCTCGCGCAGGAACTCTGGGTTTGAGGCAACGTCGAACTCCACCTGTGAATTGGCTTTTGATATCACCTGCTTGACCTGCCGGTTCGTGCCGACCGGAACAGTGGATTTTGTGACAATCACGGCATATCCGGTCAAAGCACCAGCGATTTCCTTGGCTGCGTCCAGAACATAGGTCAGGTCCGCATGGCCATCGCCGCGCCGCGTGGGCGTGCCAACCGCTATGAACACCGCGTCAGCGCCATCTACTGCTTTCGCCAGATCGCCGGTAAAGGACAAGCGTCCCGCATTGACGTTCTTGGTCATCAAATCTTCGAGCCCCGGCTCGTAGATCGGGACAATACCCTTCTCAAGCTGCGCGATCTTGTTGGGGTCTTTGTCGACACAAACGACGTCATGTCCAAAGTCCGAAAAACAGACCCCCGAAACCAGACCGACATAGCCCGTGCCAATCATTGCGATCTTCATAATACGATCCTCCTAAAATGTCTGTGATCAATCACGCCCTTCTTGGCGCGCCTTCAAATCTCTTTACCTGTCTGCCAGAGCAAAACCAAGATATGCCAGCGGCATGATTGCACGCCGCAACGGGCCCAGTTCAAATCGCGTAAGGGGTCGTTGCATGATGGCCGGGTATGGCCCCATTGCGGGCCTGTCCAAAACAACGTCGGCAAGAAGTGCACCGCAGTAGCTGCCCATGGCCACACCGTTGCCGTGATAGCACAGGCTGGCGAATAAATTGGCCTGTCCCGGAATGCGGCCCGCGAAAGGCATCTGATCCCGCGCAAGACAGACCATCCCGGACCATCCAAAGGGGGTTTCCACATGTGTCCAGTCCGGGAAGGTCGAATCGAAATCCCGACGGACACGGGCGATGGCGCGACCCTCTGCTCCGGCACCGGTCATCAGCCCGCCGCGCATGCCAAACAGCATCCGCCTGTCAGGCATCAGGCGGAAATAATGCAGCAAATGCCGGGTATCAAAAACCATCTGGTCACTTGTCCAACCGGCGCGCGAAAGTTCATCCTCCGTCAGGGGGCGCGTCACGATAACGCTGGATTGCGCGGGCATGAACCGTCCGGCCAGCCAGCCGGGAATGTCTTCCGATGAATAGCCGTTTGTGGCGACGATCACCTTGTCCGCCTGCAAGATTCCATTTGGCGTATGCAGATCGTATCCTGCGGCGGTATGACGGATTTCAAGCGCGGGCGTGTTGTAATGGATAATCGCGCCCGCCACTTCGGCCGCATCCGCAAGGCCGTTGATGTACTTTCGCGGGTTTAGCGCAAAGCCCGCAGGTATTGTTAACGCCCCGTGGAACGGACCGGCAAGCCCATGATCAGCCAGATCCTTCTTTTCGATGACGGTGGCAGTCAGGCCGTAATTTTCTTTGATCGTACCGATGCGGGCACCCAGATCTTCCATATCGCGCGGTCTGTGCGCCAGTTCGGTTTCGCCCTCCGAATGGCGGTCGATGTCGATGTTGTGGCGCGCAACCACGTCTGCGACATATTCGATGGCGGCTAATTCCGCAGCGCGAAACGCCAATCGATCCGTGCGGCCAACCCGACGGTCGAGTGCCGCATCGCCAAGCCGCCCGCCGCCCAAGCAGCAAAACCCACCGTTGCGTCCCGACGCGCCCCAACCGACATAGCGGCTTTCAAGAACGATTGCTTTGACGCCAGCTTGGGCCAATTGCAACGCGGCTGATAACCCCGTGAACCCGCCGCCGATGATCGCGACATCGCAGCGCTGATCGCCGCCCAAAGCCGGTCGCGACGGACTATCGCAGGTTTGGTCCCACCAGCAGCGATCCCGAGGTGCATCGCCATATGCGAATTCCCCGTAGATGCGCTTCACGTCGCACCGCGTTCCGCCGCCTGCATGTCCTGCTGTGCCTTGATCGCGCTGCGCTTTGAAATCAGCGACGCGGTGATCACCCCGACCGTGACGATCCCGATCATGATCGTAGACAGCGCGTTGATCTCGGGCGACACACCCAGGCGCACCGCGCTCCAGATCTTGATCGGCAGGGTGGTCGACGACGGGCCGGAAGTGAACGATGCGATCACCAGATCGTCCAGCGACAGGGTGAACGCCAGCAACCATCCCGAAATAACCGCTGGCGCGATGATCGGCAACGTCACCAGCCGGAACGCTTCGAACGGTGAACACCCCAGATCAAGCGCCGCTTCTTCAAGCGACTGGTCAAACGTCATCAGCCTCGAGGACACGACGACAGAGACATAACACATTGAAAACGTCGTATGCGCTAAAACGATGGTCAGCACGCCCCTGTCCATCCCCAGACCGATGAACAGCAACAACAACGACAGGCCGGTGATCACTTCAGGCATCACAAGCGGCGCATAAATCATACCGGAAAACAGTGTCCGCCCGGCAAATCTCCCCTCGCGCACCAGCACATAGGCCGCCATCGTACCCAAAACAGTGGCAAGGGTCGACGATGCGACCGCGACCTTCAGCGTGACCAACGCAGCGTCCAAAAACGCCTCGTTCTGCATCAACTCGCCGTACCATTTGGTTGAAAACCCGGCCCAGACCGTCACCAGTTTTGAGCTGTTGAAGCTGTAGAACACCAGCAATACCATCGGCAGGTAAAGAAATACGAACCCCAGGGTCAGCGACGTGACGTTGAACCAGCTTGCCCGCCTCATGTCTCGGCCTCCGCCTGGCGCTGCTGATTGCGCTGGAACAGGATGATTGGCACGATCAGAATCAACAGCAAGATCACCGCCACGGCACTGGCCACCGGCCAATCGCGGTTGTTAAAAAATTCCTCAAACAGCACCTTGCCGATCATCAGCGTTCCCGATCCGCCCAACAGGGACGGGATGACAAATTCGCCAAGGGCGGGGATGAAGACAAGAAAGCAGCCAGCGATGATGCCGTTGCGCGACAGCGGTATGGTGATCAGCCAAAATGCCTTGGTCCGCGAACAACCCAGATCTTCGGCCGCCTCGATCAGGGATTCGTCCAATCGGTCAAGTGCTGCGTAAATCGGCAGGATCATGAAGGGCAGATACGTATAGACGATACCAATGTAGACCGCCGTCGTCGTGTTCATGATCGTCAGCGGCTCGTTGATGATGCCAACCCACAGCAGAAACTGGTTCAACAGCCCTTCGTTGCTCAGGATGCCGACCCAGGCATAAACCCGGATCAAAAAGCTGGTCCAGAACGGAAGGATAACAAGCATCATCAGCGTCGGCCGCCATTCCTCGGGCGCGCGGGCCATGCCATACGCCATTGGATACCCCACCAGCAGTGCGAAAACCGTTGAAATCAGCGCGATTTGAAGGCTGCTCAGATATGCTTTCCAATACAGATCATCCGAGGCAAGAAAGGCGAAATTCTCAAAATCGAAGGCCGCGAACATAGTCGCGAAGCCGTCTTTCACGGTCGGGGTATAAGGCGGGATCGACAGCGCCAGATCAGACAGCGAGATTTTGAAGACGATGAAGAACGGGACCAGAAACAGCGCCAGCAGCCACGCATAGGGCACCGCGATCAGGAAAAAGCGGCGCATGTTCATCGCTCTAGCAAAACGCCGGCGGTGGCGCTCCATGTTATCCAGACCTTGTCTTCCCAAGTGATCCCCCGGCGCGACAGGCGTCGGGTGTTGGCGGTCTGCGCCTTGATGATCTGCCCGCCAGCCAACTGCACATGATACGTGCTGAGATTACCCAGATAGGCGATATCTAAAACGCTACCTTCGACGGCATTTGTATCGTCGCTTGGCTTTTCGGCAGAAATGATGATCTTTTCAGGCCGGATTGCCAGATGTGCCATTTGTCCGTCACTGAATGGCAGGTCTGATTCCGCCATCAGCGGTGCCTGGTTCGGGGCCCAGTCAAGCTGATACATGTTTTGACCAGCGGCTTTGACCGTTCCTTTGATGATGTTCACCTCACCGATGAAATCCGCGACATAGACTGAATTGGGGGCCTCGTATATCCCGTCGGGCGTGGCCACCTGAATGATCCGTCCTTCGTCCATGACCGCGACACGGCTGGCGACGGTCATCGCCTCTTCCTGATCGTGGGTCACGATGACAAAGGTGGTGCCGGTGCCTTCCTGAATATCCATCAATTCGAACTGGGTC
>JBFGFW010000124.1:0-6962 GCA_041579395.1 Sulfitobacter sp. | reverse complement strand
GGTCGCAGGTGATCTTGTCGCCCATTCCGACAGTTTCACCACGCGGTCAGGCCGTGATGTCACGCTCAACTTGTATGTCCGCCCCGGCGACGAAGGCAAATGTGCCTTCGGGATGCAGGCCTTGAAGGACAGCATGAAATGGGATGAAGACGTCTATGGCCGCGAATATGACCTTGATCTGTTCAACATCGTCGCCGTCGATGACTTCAACATGGGGGCGATGGAAAACAAGGGGCTGAACGTCTTTAATTCCTCTGCCGTGCTGGCGTCGCCTGAGACATCGACCGACATGAACTTTGAACGCATCGAGGCGATCATCGCGCACGAATACTTCCACAACTGGACCGGAAACCGCATCACCTGCCGCGACTGGTTTCAACTGTGCCTGAAAGAAGGGCTGACCGTGTTCCGAGATAGCCAGTTCACGTCGGACATGCGGTCGGCCCCGGTCAAACGTGTCGTCGATGTGATGGATCTGCGCGCCCGGCAATTCCCCGAGGACCAAGGCCCGCTGGCCCATCCCGTGCGGCCCGAAAGCTTTCAGGAGATCAACAACTTCTACACCGCCACCGTCTATGAAAAAGGGTCCGAGCTGATTGGCATGCTTAAACTGCTGGTCGGCGATGACGCCTATGCAAAGGCGTTGACCCTCTATTTTGACCGGCATGACGGCCAGGCCTGCACCATCGAAGACTGGTTGCGTGTGTTCACGGATACCACCGGCCGCGATCTGTCGCAGTTCAAGCGTTGGTATTCGCAAGCGGGCACGCCGCGGCTGTCGGTAACGGAAGATTGGGACCACGGCACGCTGACCTTGCATTTCAAACAGCACACGCCGCCCAGCACCGCAACGCCCGACCCGCAGCCGCTGGTGCTGCCGATTGCCGTCGGTCTGATCGGCCAGGACGGCGACGAGGTGGTCGAGACGACGTTGCTGGAAATGACCGAAGCGGAACAAAGATTTGTGTTCGATGATCTGGGTACGCGGCCGTTGGCGTCGATCTTGCGCGGCTTTTCGGCCCCCGTGGTGCTGACCCAGGACTTTTCCGATGCGGACCGCGCCCATTTGCTGGCCCATGACACCGATCCGTTCAACCGCTGGGAACAGGGCCGGATTCTTGCGCAAGGGTCGCTGTTGGGCATGATCCGCGACGGGGCGAACCCCGACAAGGCGTGGCTTTCCGGGGTGCGTGCCGTGGTGTCAGACGAAAGCCTCGATCCTGCCTATCGCGCGTTGATGCTGGGCCTGCCGACACAATCCGAACTGGCACGTGCCCTCCACGAGGCGGGTGCAAACCCCGACCCCGATATCATCTATGCCGCGGTCGAGGCCACCCGGTCGGCGATGGCAAAGTCCTATGACGATCTGCTGCCGACACTCTACCGCCGCCACACTGTCAGCGAACCTTATGCCCCCGATGCAAAACAATCGGGCAAACGCGCCCTCAGCAATGCGGCCTTATCGCTGCTGTCGCGCAATGACGACGGTGCCGCGGCGCAAAAGCAGTATGACAGCGCCGACAACATGACCCAGCAGCTTAACGCATTGGCCAACCTGATTCGCGTCGGTCGGGGCAGTGCGGCGCTCAAGGCGTTCGAGGCACAATGGAACCGCGACCGGCTGGTGATGGACAAATGGTTCAGCCTGCAGGTTATCGAATCTGACCCCGAAGATACCCATGATGTGGTCGACGCGCTGACCAAACATGCCGATTTCAACTGGAAGAACCCGAACCGCTTTCGCGCGGTTCTGGGATCGCTGACGGGCAACCACGCAGGCTTTCACCATGCCAGTGGTGCAGGGTACCGCCTGCTTGCCGATTGGCTGATCAAACTTGATCCGGTCAATCCGCAAACCACGGCGCGGATGTGTTCTGCGTTCCAAACCTGGAAACGCTACGACGCGGGCCGTCAGACGCTGATCAAGGCCCAGCTTGAGCGCATCCTGGACGAGCCGTCACTGTCGCGCGACACCACCGAAATGCTGACCCGTATCGCGGGGGCCTGAGCGATGCGCCCAGTCCTTTTGATCACCGGGGCATCGGCCGGTATCGGTGCCGCCTGCGCCCGCCGTGCAGCACCCGACTATGATCTTGCGCTGAACTACCGCTCCGACCGGGCCGCAGCCGAAGCCGTCGCCCAAGACGCCGAGGCCGCCGGCGCGCGCACCGTCCTGTGCCAGGGCGACGTGTCCGATCCGGCGGATGTGGCGCGCATCTTTGCAACACTCGACGCCGCGTTTGGTCGCTTGGATGCGCTGATCAACAACGCGGGCATTGTCGATCAGATCGCCACGGTGGCTGAAATGGACCACGCGCGCCTCAAACGCATGTTCGACGTCAACGTGATTGGCGCGATAATGGTCGCACAGCAGGCCGTGGTGCGGATGCAAAAGCAAGGTGCGGGGGTGATCGTCAACATGGGCTCGATCGCGGCACGGCTGGGATCGGCGAATGAGTTTGTGGATTATGCCGCGTCCAAAGCAGCTATTGATGCCTTCACCAAGGGCCTTGCCAACGAGGTCGCCGCCAACGGCATTCGGGTCAACGCCATTCGGCCCGGCCTGATCAACACCGACATCCACGCCAAGGCCGGTGCCCCAAACCGCGCACAGACGCTTTCCAAGAACATCCCGATGCAGCGTGTCGGCACCGCCGACGAGGTGGCGAAAGCAACACTTTTCCTGCTGTCCGATGCCGCCAGCTATATCACCGGCACCACGTTGGATGTCAGCGGCGGGCGCTGATGGCCGACGCATTCCGCTATCACCGACAGGGCCGCAGCCTTGGCACACTGGCCGTCGTGATTCTGATCTGGCTTGCCTTCCTTGCCGCAAGGGTCTGGCTTGATGCGTCCTGGGTGATCTTGGCAACCCTCGCGCTCTTCACGCTGCCCGCCCTCTGGGACGTGATCAAGAACCCAAGCGCCGGACTGACCCTGACAGACCGCACACTCGACTGGCACAGCGGTCGCCACACCGCCCGGATCAACCTCTCGGAAATCGACCGCGTCCGGCTTGACACCAGGCTTGATTTTTCCGTCCGCGCCACCGTGATCTTGCGCACGGGCCGCAAAATTCGCCTGCCGTTCGAGGCCACACCACCCAATGCCGCATTTGAGACAGCGCTGGCGCGACACGACATCAAGACTGAACGCCACCACTTCAGTCTCAGGCAATGACCTCTGGCTTCTCTGGCTCTTAAATATCCTCGCCGAAGGCATCCGCCGCGCAAGTCAAACGCCGACCCTTTAATGAGCCTCTCAGGGCCGTGCCTTGGGGCGTGTCGAATCCAGCGCCTTGCAATAGTTCTGCTTGCGCAGCCACGACGATATGTCCTTGCGCTTGGCCGGGCTGCGCATCGGGCCCCAATCGGCTGCAACCCCGCGACCGCCCGTGCCGAAGATCACGCCGTCGCGCGGCACGGTCACCGCCATGATCCTCACGGCACAGCTTAGGTTGGCGGCCCCGTTCTTCAACGCCTCGCCGGTGCCGACGTTGCATTTATAGCCCCGCGCCGTCGATGGCAGGATTTGCAGCAACCCGTACCACAACCCGCCGCCCCCCACTGCCCGCGCCTTGTAGGTGCTTTCGTACTTGGCCAGCGCCGACATAAACCCGACCCAGAACGCCCGGCGGTCGGTGTCGCTTGCGGTGGGATAGGCCGGGCACCACTGCGCGATGTCAGCGGGCACCATATCGACCAGCGGCCTGCCATGGGACTTCAGCGCCGACAGCGCCGCCCGTGTCCAAAGGGCGTGGCCCGGCCGGTGCTGCCACCGCGTGCGGGGCAAGGCAGCACTGCGGGCCGGGGGCGACACGGCATAGACATTCAGCGGTGCGGCCGTCGCCAATTGCGGTCCGGTCGGCGCGCCCGGTATTGCGGGTCTTGGCTCGATCTGCGCCGGCGCGGGTTTTGCCACCCCGCCCGAGAGTACTTCAGCCCGCCCCACCGGCCGCAGCACCGCGGCGCTTTCTGCGTGGACAGACGTTGCCGCAATACAAGCGGCACAAAACACCAATACCAATTTCACTGTCACGCCACCCTTGCAGAATCTCCGATCACACTGTCCGAAGCTCACGCAGTTCGCCCTCAAAACACAAGAAGATCAAGTCTGTCGCGGTCGGATGAAATACGCCCTGTGGGCGAATTTCAGCCGGCCCCCTGCCCCTTTTGGGCGGAAAAACATCCCAGTGCTACCTTGCGAGCGCCATCTTGGTGCCCAAATGCCCCGGCAGTTTACGCAGCAGAGAACAGGTTGATACGATTGACTGGATAGTAAATGCGGCACCTTAATAAGCTTTTCAAACGCAAGAACGCCCCGGCCGCAATGCTGGCGCAGCAGAAGGTGCCGCCGTCGGTGTCCGACCTGGCCGAAAAGATGCAAAATGCCAAGGCGCATTCCCGGCTCTCGCACCGCGCGGTGCCACCTGCCTTGCAGGATTTGCTGCTGATCGATTGCCCCGATCCCACGGCAGAGGAACGCCAGCGCGATTCGACTCAGCAATTGGGCCAGCGTCTGGTGCGCCAGGAGAACTGGGAATCGCTTTCGGATATCATCAAGACCGCTGACAACGCGCGGACGTTGACGCCGGGGTCGATGCCCGTCGCCGAATTGCTCGCCTTTGGCGCGCGCGCCGATGTGGTGCTGTCGGCGGAACACGCCATCATTGAAATCGACATCGGTTTCGCCAGCGCGCTGATCGACGGGATCGAAGCGTTTGAGCTTGTGCTTGAGGAATTTCCCGACGACTACGTGATCGCCTGCATTGTGGCGCAGGCCCATATCGACATTGGCTGGGCGTGGCGCGGCAATGGCTGGGACATCGAGGTGCCGCAGCGCAACCGCGACGCGTTCATTGCCCATTTTGACCGCGCCAGCGACATCATTTCCCCCTTCGTCAAATCCCACCACAACAGCCCGCTGGTCGCTGCCACCCACTGTGCGCAGGTCAGCGGCCCGATCGGTAAGAAGAACCGTGTCGCGGACAAATACGAACATCTGATCGACTTGAACCCGCACAATCCGCGCCCGATGCGGGCCATGGGCAACCATTTGCTGCCGCGCTGGTTCGGCAGTTATCGCCAGCTTGAGCTTGAGGCACGCCGCACCGCTGCGCGTACTGAATCGATCTGGGGCGCGGGCGGATATACCTGGGTGCAATTCGATGCGATTTCCTGCGACGATGTGGCCTGTGCCAATCTGGATCTGCCGTTCTTCATAGACGGTTTACGTGACATCCTGAATCGCCGCCCCAACGCCTATACCGCCAATCTGCTGGCCGCCTACTGTGCCAATACCATCGGACAAAGCTTTTCCGGCAATGACGAGGCCGACCATGTGCGCGCGCAAATCTGCGACTGCACCGAATGGATCGTGCGCGAGTACCTGACCGAACTGCACCCGATGATCTGGGCCCATGCCGCACATGGTTTCGACAACTCCCTGCGAATCCGGTCACCGCAGAAATTTGCGGCTTCGGGCCACGAGGATGCGCTTCGGATCATGTCCGGGCTCTTCAAGTCCGAAATTGCCGCCGGAAAACGCATCGTATTCACCGAACAGGGGCCGAAGGCGACAGCGGCCTAAGGCGCGCCTCTGCACCTGTCCGGAGCCTCGTGCGCACCCACAGCGTCGTGACAGCCCTCCGGCGGCCACGGCGTTTAGCGTCGTGTGGCGGCACCGCCCCGGCACGCCCTCTTGCAGCACCCCGCCCCCTGTCCTATGACCAGAGCGTTCCATTCCTGACGCCAAAGGTGCCCCGATGCTTGACCTGACCTATGACACCCCCAAAGTGCGCAGATTTGCAGGTGCCAAACATGACTGGGAACTGGTGATCGGGATGGAAGTCCACGCTCAGGTGCAATCAAAATCCAAGCTGTTCTCGGCCGCCTCCACCAAATTCGGTGCAGAACCCAACAGCAACGTGTCATTCGTCGATGCCGCCATGCCCGGCATGTTGCCCACGATCAATGAATACTGCATCGAACAGGCGGTGCGCACCGGCCTTGGCCTGAAGGCGCAGATCAATCTGGAAAGCGCGTTCGACCGCAAGAACTACTTCTACCCCGACCTGCCGCAGGGGTATCAGATTAGCCAGCTTTATCACCCCATCGTGGGCGAAGGCGAAGTGTTGGTGGAAATGGGCGCAGTGGCCGGTGAAAAGCCGACAGCGCGGCTGGTCAGGGTCGAGCGCATTCATCTGGAGCAGGACGCCGGCAAATCGATCCACGACATGGATCCGAATATGTCTTTCGTGGATCTCAACCGAACCGGTGTCGCGCTGATGGAGATCGTCTCGCGCCCCGACATCCGCGGGCCTGAAGAAGCCGCCGCTTACCTGACCAAGCTGCGCCAGATCCTGCGGTACCTGGGAACGTGCAACGGCGACATGCAATCGGGCGCGATGCGGGCGGATGTGAACGTATCGATCTGCCTGCCAGGTGCCTACGAGCGGTATCAGGAAACACAGGATTTCAGCCACCTGGGAACGCGCTGCGAAATCAAGAACATGAACTCCATGCGCTTCATCCAGCAAGCCATTGAAGTTGAAGCAAAACGTCAGATCGCCATCGTAGAAGGTGGCGGCGAAGTCGTACAGGAAACGCGGTTGTTTGACCCGGATAAACAAGAAACCCGGTCGATGCGATCCAAGGAAGAGGCGCATGATTACCGCTATTTCCCCGACCCCGACCTGCTGCCACTGGTCATCGAACAGGCGTGGGTCGATGACATTCATGCCAGATTGCCCGAACTGCCCGACGCCAAAAAGGCGCGCTTCATCAACGACTTCGGGCTCAGCGACTATGATGCCTCGGTACTCACTGCCGATCTGGACAGCGCCAGCTACTTCGAGGCGACGGCCAAGGGCCGTGACGGCAAGATGACCGCAAACTGGGTGATCAACGAACTGTTTGGCCGGTTGAAGAAAGACGAAAAAGCCATCACCGACAGCTCCGTGT
>JBFGFW010000123.1:0-6963 GCA_041579395.1 Sulfitobacter sp. | reverse complement strand
GTCTGTCCGCTACCCCTTGTCGCTGAAAACACCCGAGGCGCAGGCGGATTTCGCGGAACTTGATGCCGATGTCGCCGTGGTGGCGGCCTATGGGCTGATCCTGCCGCAAGCGGTGCTGGATGCGCCAGCCATGGGGTGTTTGAACATTCACGCCAGTCTGCTGCCGCGTTGGCGGGGGGCCGCGCCGATCCACCGCGCGATCATGGCGGGGGACGAGCAAACCGGCGTCTGCATCATGCAGATGGACGCGGGACTGGACACAGGCCCGGTGCTGCTGCGTGCGGCACTTCCGATCAAAACCGCCGAGACCACGATTGAATTGCATGACAGGCTGAGCGAGCTTGGCGCGCGGCTGATCGTGGAGGCATTGCAGAAATTACCCGAATTGGTGCCCGAACCGCAGCCAGCAACGGGTGTGACCTATGCCGCCAAAATCGACAAATCCGAGGCGCAGATCGACTGGCACCGCCCCGCTTCCGAAGTAGACCGGCTGATCCGTGGCCTGTCCCCTTTTCCGGGCGCGTGGTTTGATCTGCACGGCACCCGCGTCAAGGTGCTGGGATCGACGGTAGCAGAGGGCAGCGGCGCGCCCGGTGAAGTGCTTGACGCAGAGTTGCGCGTCGCTTGCGGGGTGGGGGCCGTTCAACTCACTCGCTTGCAACGGGCGGGAAAAGCAGCGCAGGATGCGCAGACATTTCAGCGGGGCGCGCAGATCGGTCCCGGCACGCGGCTAGGCGGAGGATAAGACATGTTTCCAACTATGATCGGTACGGTGGTCATTGCCGGTATCGTCGGCTATCTAACAGAAAAGACTGGCTTTACCCATAACGGTATTCTGGCGTCGATCATCATTTGCGTGGGTGGTGCATTTCTATTCTATTTCGTGCGGCTGATGTTCGGCTTCGGCTTCAACTCGGCCGGTTTGAACGCCATTGCGTCGTCCATCGGGGCACTGATCATCGTGCCGTTTCACTGGCGCAAATAACCTCAGACGCGCGGCGGCCGACTTTTGTAGACGGGCAGGTTCCAGCCGAAAAACAACGATCCGGCCCGCAGCACCCATGTCGTGCCAGCGCAGGCAATCAGCGCCAGCGCATCATCCCCGAAAACGCCGTCGACGAGGACGGCCGTGGCAGCCCCCGCAAAGGCAGCGGTTACGTAAAGTTCGCCCTGTTTCAGGACCAGTGGCACTTCGCCCACAACAACGTCGCGCATCAGACCGCCCATGCAACCGGTGATCATCCCCATCAGTACCACGATGGTGGGCGATTGATCTAGTGTCAGGGCGACGCCCGCACCCGCGGCCACGGCCACGGCAAGGGCAAAGCTGTCCAGCCAGATCAGCGTGCGGTAGCGGCTTTCCAGCAGATGCGCGGTAAAGAATACCACCAATGCCGCAAATGCGCCGACACCCAGATAGGCCGGATTGTCGATCCAGAAAATCGGGTTTCGATCCAGCAGCAGATCCCGCAACGTGCCGCCGCCCAATGCCGTCAGACAGGCCACAAAGGCGAACCCCACCAGATCAAGCTGTGCACGGCTGGCCACCAGCGCTCCGGTGATCGCAAATACCAGAACCGACGCGTAATCCAGTAGGCTGATCAGGGTCATTTGCCCTTGAACGGGGCCATGCCCGCCCGTGCCAATTCATCAGCGCGTTCATTTTCGGGGTGGCCAGCGTGGCCCTTGACCCATTCCCAGGTGACCTTGTGGCGGGCGTTCGCCGCATCCAGCCGCTGCCAAAGCTCGGCGTTTTTCACCGGCTTTTTAGCGGCATTTTTCCAGCCGTTTTTCTTCCAGCCATGAATCCAGCTGGTGATGCCATTCTTAACATAGTTGCTGTCGGTCACGATGGTAATCTCGGTCGGTCGATCCAGCGCTTCCAGGGCGCTGATTGCGGCCATCAATTCCATGCGGTTGTTGGTGGTATCGGGTTCGCCGCCTTTCAGCTCGCGGGTTTTCACGATCCTGTCGCCATCCATCGCACGTAACAGCGCGCCCCAGCCACCGGGGCCGGGGTTTCCGGAACACGCCCCGTCCGTATATGCAATCAGCTTCGCCATGCGCGCAGACATATCCAGTCTGCCATCGCGCCGTCCAGCCCCTTATCGCACCCATTGGCGCGATCTGTGATGACAAAGCCCGCGTCTGTCAGCAGCTTAGACAGCTCGGCTTCGGTGAAATAGGTGTAGAAGCGGCCAAGTGCGTCGCGTTTTGATCCTGTGCCGCTTTTGACCGCGATGTGGAAAATGCCGCCTTTGCGCAGCGCACGGGCGATGCTGGCCAGATGGCGCGGGATGTCCGCGCGTGGCGCGTGCAAAAGCGAGAAGTTGGCCCAGACACCGTCGAAGGCATCAATTGCCGTCAAATCCTCAAAGGTGCCTTGGATCGCGGTCACACCGGGTTTTTGCCCCGCCAGCGCGACCATCTCGGCCACCGGGTCCATCGCGGTGACAATGAGGCCCGCAAGCGCCATCTGATCGGCGGCAATGCCTGGACCGCAGCCAAGATCAAGTACGGTACCACCTGGTTTTACGGCTGCGATAAAGGCCTGCAGCAACGGATCGCGGGCCAGCCCTTGGGTCACCTTGGCATAGGTCGCGGCCTGTTCGGCATATACCCCCAGGGTCTTGGGGTCGGTCATCGAATGACCCCGATGCCAAGACAGATCAGCACGATGAGTGTCAGCAGCACCCGCAGCTTCATCCACCACGCAGGTGTCAGCCCCCACCGCCAGAATGCAAAATCAAGCGCCAACAAACCGGCAAAGCCAAACATCAGGTTCATGCCCGCACCGACCGGGCCACCCCCGGTCATGAAGAACGCCCAAAGGGCCGGAAGAACAGCCAGCGCATAGCCGGTCGCAGCTGGCGCGCCATCGGCCTTGGTGGCAAAGCCCCAAAGCACCCCGGACATGAAAGACAAAATCACCGCCCCATAGAATAGCTGAATATACGGCCCGACAAACCGCGCCCCCAGCGTGGCCGCGCCCCACGTCGCCAGCGGGTCACTGATCACCGTCAATGCGCCCCAGACAAACGGGATCAGCCCTGCCAGACCCAACAACAGCGGCGCGCGGGGAATGTCGGTCACGCGGGTACCCGCAGGATTCGCGGCACCTTGAATTCGACATTTTCGACGGCGGTTTCGACCAGCTCGGTGGTCACGTCATAGCGGTCCTTGAAGGCGTCTATGACCTCGTTGATCAGCTGTTCAGGGGCTGATGCGCCGGCGGTGATGCCAATGCTGCGGATGCCTTCCAGACTGCGCCAGTCAATGTCGGTGGCGCGCTGCACCAATTGCGCATAGCTGCATCCGGCGCGCGACCCGACTTCGACCAAACGGCGCGAGTTTGATGAGTTGGGGGCACCCACGACCAGCATCGCATCACATTTGGGGGCCATCGCCTTGACCGCTTCCTGGCGGTTGGTGGTGGCATAGCAGATGTCTTCCTTGTGGGGGCCGACGATGGCTGGAAAACGTCGGATCAGGGCCGCGACAATCTCGGCTGTGTCATCGACGCTTAGCGTGGTTTGCGTGACATAGGCCAGTTTGGCGGGGTCGCGCACGATCACGCGGTCGACATCCTGCGGTGTTTCGACCAACAGCACCTCGCCGTCCGGTAACTGGCCCATGGTCCCCACTGTTTCGGGGTGGCCCGCATGACCGATCATGATCATCTGCAACCCGGAATCGGCATGGCGCTGTGCTTCGATATGGACCTTGCTGACCAGCGGACAGGTTGCATCGACAAAGACCATATTGCGGGCTTGGGCCTTGGCGGGCACCGCTTTGGGGACGCCATGGGCTGAAAAGATCACCGGGCGATCATCGGGGCATTCCGACAGGTTTTCGACAAAGATCGCACCCTTGTCGCGCAGGCCATCGACCACAAATTTGTTATGAACGATCTCGTGGCGTACATAGACCGGCGCGCCCCATTTTTCGATCGCCATTTCGACAATCTTGATGGCACGGTCAACCCCGGCACAAAATCCGCGCGGCGCTGCAAGATAAAGGGTCAGGGGCGGTCTGGTCATCTGCGTCTCCTTGATTGGCCTTTAACTAATCGCTGGACGACCAATCGTCCAGATCAGCCCATGAAAACGGCTATTTCACTGACAGCAGGTAGTTTGTCTATGTCATAGAACATAATCGAGCGATTTGGTGCGGCCGAAATCGTAAAACCGCCTTTATTTCCGGCACCAATGGGTCTACGGTTGATTTCGTCCACTATTCGCTACATCCGTTTCTAATGCCGCTTTGCACCGCTCGCTAGCCTGTGAATGGTCCAATGTCAGCGAGTTTCGGCAAATCTTTATGAAAGGGGTTTCCGCGTGAAAATCCTGGTTGTCGATGACGATGATGCGATCCTGGAAATCACCAAAATGTATCTTGAGTTCATCGGATACGGCCAAGTGGACATTGCTCGCGCCCCTTCGAAGGCGTTTGAGCTTATGGATGCGGCAGACACCCCCTATACGTGCTTTTTGTTGGACATCAACATGCCCGGCATGACGGGGATCGAAATGATTCCGGCCATCCAAGGACGTGCCGGATATGCAGACGCGTCCATCATCATGACCACTGCAGTGGATGAACAGTCGCTGATTGCGTCCGCTTTTGTGGCCGGTGCTTTGGATTACGTGGTCAAACCTTACGATTTTGTTGATCTTGAAATGCGTCTGCAGCTTGCGAAGGATCGGATTTTGAAGCCGGCTGAAACAGCGTTGGTTGATCTGCTGGTGACACATGAGCTTGCCCCGTCATGGGCGGTACGAAACCCTGAGGATTGGACTCCGTTGATTGATCCCGCCACGGATGTGGGGTTGGTGTCGCTGACAGCGTTCATGAATTGCCTGTCCCGGCTTCAGATGAACACCCGCAGCCGGCTGGATATCATTGCGCTGAAGCTGGAAAATCTTGATGTTATCGCCCAAAGACTGGGTCGTCCCGCAAGCGATACCTATCAACGAGATTTCAAGAACTATCTGCTGGACGACTTGCAATGCGATGACTGTGTCATGTCCTATGGCGGCGACGGTCTTTACGTCCTGCTTTCATACGACAATATCCATGGCGGAGAACAGGCGCTGACACGCGCGGCACGGCGGGCGCTGACTAAGGCGGAAAAGTCGCACCTGATCCATTCGGGGATCGCGGCCGGGCTTCAAGTCGGGTTTGCGCACTATGACGGGGCGTCTTCCGAGGAAGAGCCGCAGTCCATTCAGTTGCTGGCCCGCGCGGTGACAGACATTGTGCTGCACTAAACGCCGGGACAATGGGCCGATCTCAGGCTTGATTATTCGTTGCCACTGCTTTCGCGGGGGGGGCGGCCAATCACGTCACGTAGGTCTTCCAGTTCGATGAAATTGTCGACCTGTCTGCGCAGCTCATCTGAAATCATCGGCGGCTGACTGCGAATCGTGCTGACAACTGAAACCCGAACGCCCTGCCGTTGCAGGCTTTCGACCAGCGGGCGGAAATCGCCGTCGCCGGAAAAGATCACGATATGGTCCAGATGCGGAGCAAGTTCCATTGCGTCGACGGCCAGTTCGATGTCCATGTTGCCTTTGACCTTACGGCGGCCCATGCTGTCGGTGTATTCTTTGGCGGGTTTGGTCACCAAGGAGTATCCGTTATAGTTCAACCAGTCCACGAGCGGCCGGATGGGCGAATATTCCTCGTTCTCCAGCAAAGCCGTGTAATAAAATGCGCGCAGCAGTTTGCCGCGCCGCATGAATTCTTGCCGCAAGAGCTTGTAGTCGATATCGAAACCAAGACTTTTCGCGGCGGCATACAGGTTTGAACCGTCGATGAACAACGCGAGACGTTCGTCTTTGTAAAACATCACATGCCTTTCCGGGGCGCATTTCTGGATGCGCATCCGTAAAATGAATTTATTTCAAATAAGATTGATCGGGTTTCAATCGCTTGATTCCGGCATAGGTAAAGGTTTTTCTAGGAGCGGCAAGTGGCGAAAAGTCTCACAAACGTAAACGACGTGCCCCAAAAAGACATGTTAGCGCTGTTGGCGATCGGAAGTAATCAATCTTCAGTTGCGGGTGGGCCTGAAAAAACGGTTCTGAATGCGATACAAGTACTTAAAAAACAGGGATTTAAGGTACAGGCCGTCAGTCGATTATACACTACCTTGGCATTTCCGAAAGGGTCGGGTCCCGATTTTGTTAACGCTGCAGTTGCAATAGTGACTAAACGTAGCGCGGAGGAGATTCTTTTGATTTTGCATCAGATCGAAGCCGAGCTGGGGCGCAAGCGCGTCATCAGGTGGGGTCCAAGGACGGTTGACTTGGATCTGTTGGCCGTCGAAGACCAGATTCGCCCTGATCGCGCAACTCAGGATTTCTGGCGCAGGCTGCCCCTTGCGGCGCAAACGCAGCAAGCGCCTGATCAGCTGATATTGCCACATCCGCGCCTGCAAGACAGATCCTTTGTTCTGGTGCCGCTTGCAGATGTGGCACCCGACTGGCGGCACCCGATATTGGGTCTGACCGTCCAAGAGATGCTTGCTGCATTGAGCGAGGAAGATAAAAAGGCTGTCAAGTCTGTTGAATAGGTGCTTGTAAATTCGATCAATGACTTCTAAATAGACGGCTTCTTGCAGCATTCAGTATTGGAGCTTCCTATGGCCCGCGTCACCGTTGAAGATTGTGTGGATAAAGTTCCGAATCGATTCGAGCTTGTCATGCTCGCTGCGCACCGCGCCCGCGAGATCGCTGCCGGGTCGCCGGTTACCGTTGACCGCGACAATGACAAGAACCCTGTCGTTTCCCTGCGCGAGATCGCGGACGAAACCCAGTCTGCCGACGACCTGCGCGAGCGTCTGATCGAAAGCAACCAGCATCAGATCGAAGTCGACGAACCCGAGGAAGACGCCATGGCGCTTCTTATGGGGGCTGAGCAGGACAAGCCGGAAGAAGACAGCATGTCCGAAGAGATGTT
>JBFGFW010000122.1:0-6995 GCA_041579395.1 Sulfitobacter sp. | reverse complement strand
TCCATCACGCCCTCGCGGGCCTTCTTGACCATGGGCGAATTGGTTTTTACGACCGGCGGCTGGCCTTCGGGGCCGGGGCGCAGATCGCGCACCTGCATGGCGCAGGACGCCGCAGGCTTGGGTGGGCCGCCTACGACTTCCACAAGACACATCCGGCAATTGCCCGCAATCGACAGACGCTCGTGATAGCAAAAGCGCGGAATCTCCACGCCTGCTTCCTCGCAGGCCTGAATAAGGGTCATGGCCCCGTCGACTTCGACCTCTTTGCCATCAATGATGATCTTGCGGGAATCGCTCATATGCTTACTTCGCTCTCAGTAGCGAACCTATGCGGCTCGATTTTTGAATTTCTGCACGTCCAAGCGCACAATAGCTTTGTGGGTTCGAAGTATCGACCCCATTTGCCTTTAAATATGCCGCACCGCGCGCTTTCATGCGTTTTTTTTCATCCGCACTTTTGCGGTAGGCGTCAATTTCCGCGTCCGTATAGCCCAGCGACTTGGCGGTCTTGTGCACCGAATTGATGTAGCTTAACGCGCGGACCATCCGGGCCGAGATGTCGGGACATTCCTTGCGGATCCGGTCAGCGATGCCCATATCCAACAAAGCGTCATCCACCGCAGCCACATCGCGCAGCGGCGGTTTGGCCGCTACGGGGCTGGCCAGCAGGCCGACAGATAGCACGGCAATCATTACATTACGCATCTTAACTCTCCTTATGCAGGGGACGAACTGCCCCTTCTGCACATGGGAACTGATACCTTTGTTATGCAATAGCATCCCGAAATCAGCCGTTTTCCCCAAGTATGTCGTGCAATCGATCACGAAGGGCAAGACCCTTGAAAGGTCAAACTGTCGCCAACCAGACGCAGGTTTTCAGCCGGTGTATCCGGCCCCACGACCCAAGTAATGTCTGAGCTGCCATAGGTGTTCACGCAATAGACCGTGGCCTCGTAGCGGGCGGCCTCGCGGGCACCATTGATCGATTGTGACGCGTTCCTGACCGTCAGGGTAAAGACGTCACGCCGCCCATCCACCTTGCTTAGCTTGGTACGGAAAAATTTGCCGTCAAAGGCGATGCGGTCGTCGCGCGATGTGCAGCCCGCCAACAGGCTCGCCGTCACACATAAAAGAACAATCTGCTTCATACCTTCACTCCGCCGCTGTGGGCTGGCACGCATCGTTGCGCCAGCGTGTCGCCTGTTTCAGATGCGCCCAGCCAAACGCGTGGTCACTGTCGCCCTTTTCGCGCAAATGATCCAGCCGCGCCAGCCCTTCTTCCAATGTCGGCCGATGGCCCGCCGGCACCCACCACATCACGAAATGCATATCACCCAATACTTCGAACCAGTCGCGGCGGCGGGCATAGAACTGCTTGTGCACCGTGCCCCATACGAAGTCTTCCAAGGTTTCGACGGTTTCCCAAACTGTCAGGTTGGACACAAATCGCGGGTCGCCTGCGATCTTGACCTCGGTATTGCCGGTGCCGGGGGTGCCCGACCCTTCCATCATCCACACGAAACCCGGCATCCGCTTGCCCAGATTGTTAATGCGGTCAAGGTTGCTCATGAAATCAGTAACACGCGGATCATCCGTGGGGGTCAGCAGCCGCCCGACATTCAGCTCTGCCAACTGCTGCGCAGTCATCACCGCTTCCGATCTTTCAGCGGGGCAACGCCATCCAGCGCCTTGCGCAGAAACGCGATGGTCAGATTGCCGCCGATGTAGATCAGCCCGACCAGCGCGGCATAGACCCAGATCGGCACGACGCCGCGTGCCACGGCAAGATGGGTGGCCCAGACGGGCACGGCAAAGATGACAAACGACGCCAGCGCCGCTGCAAGGCTCAGCAATCCGTCCCAGATGTTGCGGAAGAAACCCATCAAATGCCCATCACAGCGTAAAGGGGACAGGGCGCAATGTGCCAAAGGTCATGACCCTGCCCCATCCCTTTGTTGATTATTCCGCCGCCACGGCGCTGACGCGGCCCGTGCGCTTGTGCTTGATACGGTCCTCGATCTCGTCGCGGAAGTGCCGGATGAGGCCCTGAATGGGCCAAGCCGCCGCATCGCCAAGCGCACAGATGGTGTGGCCCTCGACCTGCTTGGTCACGTCCAGCAGCATGTCGATTTCTTCGGGTTCCGCGTCGCCGGTGACCAGACGGTCCATCACGCGCATCATCCAGCCCGTGCCTTCGCGGCAAGGCGTACATTGGCCACAGCTTTCGTGTTTATAGAACTTCGACAGCCGCCAGATCGCCTTGATCACGTCGGTAGAATTGTCCATCACGATGACAGCGGCCGTGCCCAGACCCGACCGCTGCTCGCGCAGGTAATCGAAATCCATGATTGCGTCTTTCATCTGCGCACCGGGGATCATTGGCACCGATGCTCCGCAGGGGATAACCTACTTGAGGTTGCTCCAGCCCCCGCGGATACCGCCGCAATGCTTCTCGATCAGTTCTTCAAAACCGATGCTCATCGCTTCTTCGACCACGCAGGGGTTGTTCACATGCCCCGAGATCGCGAACAGCTTGGTGCCCGCATTGTTGGGCCGCCCAAAGCTTGAGAACCATTCAGGCCCGCGCCGCAGGATCGTGGGCACAACGGCGATGGATTCCACGTTATTGACCGTCGTCGGACAGCCATAAAGGCCTGCACCGGCGGGAAACGGCGGCTTCATCCGGGGCATACCCTTTTTGCCTTCAAGGCTTTCCAGCAGCGCGGTTTCCTCGCCGCAGATATAGGCCCCGGCACCGTGGTGCAGATAAAGGTCGAAGTCATAGCCCGACTTGCAGGCGTTCTTGCCGATCAGACCGGCCTCATAGGCCTCGTCGATGGCGTTTTGCAGTGCTTCTTTTTCACGGATATATTCACCGCGAATGTAGATGTAGCAGGCGTTGGCCTGCATCGCGAAACTGGCGATCAGACACCCTTCGATCAGCGTGTGCGGATCGTGGCGCATGATTTCGCGGTCTTTGCAGGTGCCCGGTTCGGATTCATCCGCGTTCACCACCAGATAGCTGGGGCGTCCGTCGCTTTCCTTGGGCATGAACGACCATTTAAGGCCCGTGGGGAAGCCCGCACCGCCGCGCCCCCGCAGTCCCGATTCTTTCATCTGGTCGATGATCCAGGCGCGCCCGTTCTTCAAAATGCCCGCCGTGCCATCCCAATGGCCGCGCGCCTGCGCACCTTTCAACGTGCGGTCGTGCATGCCGTAGATATTGGTGAAGATGCGGTCTTTGTCCTGAAGCATGTTTGCTACCTTTTTGCGTCGCGGCGGGCCGCGCTTACGGTCTGATGTCGCGGCGGGCCGCACAATTTTTAGATCGCGGCGGGCCGCGCGTGTTTTAGTCGTCGCGGCTGGCCGAACGGGCCCGCCGCATTTGGTAGATGTTGACCATGGCCCAGATCAGGGCGGCAAGGGCGGCAAAGTCAAACAGCAGCGCATAGCGCCCCGGCAGACCGAATTGCGGCGCAATCCACTGCGCAGCGATCCACAGCAGCATCGTGCCCGCAATCACCAAGGCAACCATCCGCCCCTTGCGGGCCAGCGCGATGTTCTCTTCTTCGGTCATGGAGTGTGCGCGTGCTCCGCCTAGAACTTTTTCTGGTTCAAAGATGTCAACGACTCGCCGCCCGCGCTCAACGTCTTGGCTTGCTCTATCCAGTTATCCCGCTGGATACGCCCTTTGATGCGCATGCGCGAATCAACCCATACCACTTCCTGCGGCGTCCATGCCGCGATCTGGTCGAAGTGGTAAATACCCATTGAATTTAGCGTCTCCTCCAGCTTTGGACCGATGCCGCTGATCAGTTTCAGATCATCCGCACCGCCTGCCCGCGCGGCCGTCATCGTGACCGGCTTGCCTTCGGTTATCAGCGCACCGGTAGGTGCGGCCGGTGGGGGTGCTTTTTTAGGCGCGGCTTTCTCGACCGGCGGGGCGACATACTTATAGCTGCCCTTCCGCGTGGACAGTTCTTGCTGACCCTTCAGTTCCTTGCTGGGCTTCATGCCGGAAAACGCCGATTTGGCAGTGGCGGCTGAGGCGGCTGATGTCCCTGCCGTGGCTTCGGTTGCAGCCCCACCAACGGGTGCAGAGGCCTGCGCCTCGGGCGCTGCAGGGGCTTCCATGGCCACATCAGGGGTCTGTGCCGTCGAAGCGGGCGCTTTCTCGGGCTCTGTCACCGCGCGATTTTCAGGACGAGACGGCAGTTCGGCTTGGTCCGTGGACGACACCGTGCTGCAAAACATCCGGGAAAACACATAGGACGCAACCACGCCTAGAATGACCCCGATGACGACCGACAGGATGAAGCCCCAGCTTCCGATCAGCCAAAGCATCAGCGCAATCGCCAGGCCGACGCCCGCGCCGAGCCACATGCACCCGCGTGCACACCGTTCTTTTTCTGTCATATCGGTCATATCTGTCCCTTTTCACGCCACGTGGATGAACTTCTGTTACTTATCAGTATCATCTTTTTTGGCACCGGACGAGAATTCAGTTTCACCGTCGGCCGCAAGTACCTTGGCCTGAGCGACCCAAGTGTCGCGGCTGGCGCGGCCCTTGAAACCCTGCAGGTTCTGGTCAACCCACGCCACTTCTGCTGATCCCCAGTTGGCGATCTGGTCGAAGTGGTAAAAGCCCAAACCGTGCAGCATCGCTTCAAGCTTGGGGCCGACGCCCTTGATCCGCTTCAGATCATCTGCGCCACCCGCGCGCGCGGCGGTCAGGCCTGCCGGTTTGCTGCCCGTTGCATCGGCGTTCTTTTCGGCAGACGCGGCAACCGAGCCCTTGGTCTTTGACGGGTTCTGCCGCTTGGGCGCGACGCTGCCAGCGACAGGCTTGCCCACGGCTTCGACGCCGGGGGCCTCTCCGGGGGCTTCGGAACGTTTGTCGGAGCTGTCGCCAACATCGCGGGGGGCAGGAGCTTCTGCATCGGTGCGCCCGCCTTGCGGGCCATCCGGGCCATCCGGGGACATCATATCATCGCGACTGGCCGCCTTTCCGGCGCGTGTCGGGGCGGCGTCGGTGTTCGCCTTGCCCTGCCACGGTGCGGTAAGGGGCACTTCGGTCCCGTCGATCCGCTTGATGCTGTCGCCGATGTCGACGGCCAGCTGCACACTGGCATTGTATTGCGTCTTGCCGCTGTCGTGGTCGGTCAGGCTGGTCAGCCCCGACAAAGGCTCCGCGGCATAACGGCCATTTTGCGGACCCGGCACCGGTACCTTGCCTGCGGCCAGGTCATCAATCAAATCGCGGAAGATGTCGGTGGTCAGATCTTCGAAATAATCCTTGCCAATTTGCGCCATGGGTGCGTTGGAACATGCGCCAAGGCATTCAACCTCTTCCCAAGAAAATTTGCCATCCGCACTGATCTGGTGAGCCTGCGGCGCGATGCGTTCCCTGCACACAGCGATTAGATCTTCGGCACCGCAGATCATGCAGGATGTCGTGCCACATACCTGAATATGCGCGACCGCGCCCACCGGCTGCAGCTGGAACATGAAATAGAACGTCGCCACCTCCAGCCCACGGATATAGGCCATGCCCAATATTTCGCAGACATGTTCGATGGCCGGGCGGCTCAGCCAGCCTTCTTGTTCCTGCGCCCGCCAGAGCAGGGGAATGATCGCGCTGGCCTGCCGGCCTTCGGGGTATTTGGTGATCTGCGCATCGGCCCAATCCTGATTGGCGGGCGTGAAGGCAAAGCTAGTCGGTTGGTCGGGGTGCAAACGGCGCAGCATCAGATCAGGCTTTCGTTCTGGCAGAGACGGCAGGAGCCTCCGGCGGGAGTTTATAGGGCAAAATGAAGACGCAAAGCCGGATCAACGGTCGACCTCGCCAAAGACGATGTCCATGGTGCCGATGATTGCAGCCACGTCCGCAAGCTGGTGACCCTTGGCGATGTAATCCATCGCCTGCAAATGCAAAAAGCCCGGCGCGCGGATCTTGCAGCGGTAGGGTTTGTTGGAGCCATCAGCCACGAGGTAGACGCCGAATTCACCTTTGGGCGCTTCGACGGCGACGTAGACTTCGCCAGCCGGCACGTGGAAACCTTCGGTATAAAGCTTGAAGTGGTGGATCAGGCTTTCCATGTCGGTTTTCATCGCCGTACGGCTGGGGGGCGTGATTTTTCCACGGGCCAGAATATCGCCCTGCCCTTCGGGTGCGCGCAGCTTGGCGATGGCTTGCTGAATGATATAGGTCGACTGGCGCATCTCTTCCATCCGCACCAGATAGCGGTCGTAGCAATCGCCGTTCACGCCTGTCGGAATCTGGAATTCAAACTCGTCGTAGCATTCATAGGGCTGCGCGCGGCGCAAATCCCACGCTAGGCCAGAGCCGCGCACCATGACGCCGGAAAAACCCCAGTCTTGGATATCCTGTTCGGTGACCACGCCGATATCGGCATTGCGCTGCTTGAAAATGCGGTTTTCCGTCAACAAACCGTCGATATCCGCCATGAACCCCGTAAGAAATTTCTCTGCCCATTTTTCGATGTCATCCAGCAGTTCCGGCGGCAGATCCTGATGTACGCCACCGGGGCGGAAATAGGCCGCGTGGAACCGCGCACCGCTGGCGCGCTCGTAAAAGATGCACAGGTCTTCGCGTTCTTCAAACCCCCACAGCGGCGGGGTCAACGCACCGACGTCCATCGCCTGCGTGGTGACGTTCAGCAGATGGCTTAAGATACGGCCGATTTCGGAATAAAGCACCCGGATCAGCGAGGCGCGCCGCGGCACTTCGACACCGGTCAGCTTTTCGATCGCCAAACACCAGGCATGTTCCTGGTTCATCGGAGCCACATAATCCAGACGGTCGAAATAGGGCAGGTTTTGCAGATACGTCCGGCTTTCCATCAGCTTTTCGGTGCCCCGGTGCAGCAGGCCGATATGCGGGTCGCAGCGTTCGACGATTTCGCCGTCCAGCTCAAGCACCAGACGCAAAACACCATGTGCCGCAGGGTGTTGCGGGCCGAAGTTGATGTTGA
>JBFGFW010000121.1:0-7039 GCA_041579395.1 Sulfitobacter sp. | reverse complement strand
GAAGGTGGCGGTCAGGCGCTGTACAACGAACTGACTCAGGACATCATGGATCTGGACGTTGTCGGTTACATGGGTTTCCCGATGTTTGCGCAGCCTTTCGGCTGGTTCAAGCAAGAGGTCAACACCGTTGCCGATCTTCAGGGCTTCAAGTACCGGACCGTTGGCCTTGCCGCCGATCTGATGGCAAAGCTGGGCATGTCCGTGGCGCAGTTGCCGGGCGGCGAAATCGTTCCCGCGATGGAGCGTGGCGTGATCGACGCGTTCGAATTCAACAACCCGTCGTCGGACAAGGACTTTGGCGCACAGGACGTTGCCAAGAACTACTATCTGTCGTCCTATCACCAGGCGTCCGAAAGCTTTGAATTCCTGTTCTCCAAGACCTTCCTCGAAGATCTGGATCCGGACATGCAGGCGATCCTGAAGTACGGCGTCGAAGCGGTATCAACTGCAAACACCGCAAAGGCGATGAACCGCTATTCGGCGGATCTTCAATTCCTTGAAAACGATGCGGGCGTCACCGTACGTCGCACATCCAAGGAAATCCTTGATGCACAGCTGAAGGCATGGGACGAACTGATCCCGGAACTGGAAGCCGATCCGTTCATGAAGAAATGTCTGGACAGCCAGCGTGACTGGGTCAGCCGCGTCTCTTACTATGAACTGATGAACGCACCTGATTACGGGCTGGCGTACGAGCATTATTTCCCCGGCAAGATCAAACTCTGATCCCGCTTAACCGGAAATGAAACGACCCCCGGCACAAGTTGTGGCGGGGGTTCTATGCAGGGCACAGGGGCATCATGATTTCTTTCATTCGGTTCGCCGACAACCTTTCCGCATGGTTCGGCAAGGCCTTTGCATGGCTCATATTGCTGATGTCATTGGGCACTGGCTACGAAGTTTTCGTGCGCTACGTGATGAACAATCCAACCGCTTGGGCGCTGGATGTTTCCTTTATCATGTACGGCACTCTTTTCATGATGGGCGGGGCCTATACCCTGTCGCGGGGCGGGCATGTGCGGGGCGACTTTCTGTACCGGCTACTGCAACCCAAAACGCAGGCCAAGATCGATTTGGTTCTGTATCTGATCTTCTTTTTTCCCGGTGTGACGGCCCTGATCCTGGCGGGCTGGAAATACGCCGCTCGGTCCTGGCAATATGCCGAGGTGTCGGTCAACAGCCCGGCCGGTGTGCCGATCTACCAGTTCAAAGCGGTCATCGTGGCTGCTGGCATTCTGCTTTTCATTCAGGGCATGGCGCAGGTGTGTCGATGTCTCCTCGCGATGCGCGACAATTATTGGCTGGAAGCGGAAGAGGACGTCTTTGAAACCGAAGACCTCATGATGCGCGCAGCAAACAAGGCCGAGAAAGACCATATCACATGACTGATCCGCATATCGCCCTGATGATGTTAGGGCTTTTTATCATCTTCGTATTTCTGGGATTCCCGATCGCCTTTACGTTGATGGCGATGGGTATCGGCTTTGGCTACTACGCCTATTTCGACGCGCGCCGGATGTGGCGCAGCTTTGACCGGCTTGAGGAAACAGCGGGGCCCTGGGACCAATGGTCGACCTGGTTCGAGGGGTTATTCAACAACCGAATATTCGATTTGTTCGTGAACCAGACCTTTACGGTGATGTCCAACGAGGTGCTGACAGCTGTGCCGCTGTTCCTGTTCATGGGCTATATCGTGGAACGCTCCAACATCGTGGATCGGCTTTTTACTACGCTGAATATCGCGTCGAAGAATTTGCCCGGATCCATGGGTGTTGCGGCGCTGATCACCTGTGCACTGTTTGCGACGGCCACGGGGATCGTCGGGGCGGTTGTCACGCTGATGGGTTTGCTGGCGCTGCCGGCGATGCTGAAGGCGCGGTATGATCCGTCATTTGCAGCGGGCATCATCTGTGCTGGCGGTACATTGGGCATCCTTATCCCGCCGTCGATCATGTTGATCGTCTATGCGGCGGCCACCAACGTTTCTATCGTGCGGCTTTACGCGGCGGCCCTGCTGCCGGGCCTTACGCTCGTGGGTCTGTATCTGGTTTATATCATCGGTCGATCGGTTCTGCAGCCGTCATCGGCCCCGCGACCCACCGACGAAGAAGTGCCGGACATGCCAAAGGCAAAGCTGCTTTGGATGATCGTCACCTCGTTCCTGCCGCTGGCATTCCTGATCTTCGCGGTGCTTGGGTCCATCCTGTTTGGTCTTGCCACCCCGACCGAAGCCGCGTCAATCGGTGCCTTGGGCGGCATCTTTCTGGCCTTTATCTACCGCGCCATGACCTGGCAGCGCCTGCGTGAAAGCGTGTATCTGACGGTGCGTACCACGGCGATGGTGTGCTGGCTGTTTGTTGGATCATACACATTTTCGGCGGTGTTCTCGTACCTCGGTGGCGAACAGGTGATCTCAGAGTTTGTCCAGTCGCTGAACCTGTCGCCGATCATGTTCCTAATCCTTGCGCAGCTGATCATCTTCTTGCTGGGCTGGCCGCTGGAATGGTCCGAGATCATCATCATCTTCGTGCCGATCTTCCTGCCGCTTCTGGCGGTGTTCGAGATTGACCCGCTATTCTTCGGCATCCTTGTGGCGCTGAACCTGCAGACCAGTTTCCTGACCCCGCCCATGGCCATGTCGGCCTATTATCTCAAGGGGATTGCCCCGCCTGAACTGCGTCTGACGCAAATCTTCTCGGGCGTGATGCCGTTCTTGTTCTGCGTCCTGTTGGCGATGGTCCTGATGTACATCTTCCCACAGATCGTCTTTTATTTGCCGGAACTTTTCTATGGCGGCTGAGGCACGCAAGTCCGACGCGGTCATGTCGGCCCCCACGGTTGCGTTGTTGCGCGATCGGCTGGCATCAGGTGCGCTGAACGCGCTGGACCTGGCAGAAAGCTATATCGCGCGTATCGAGGCGCGCGAGCCCGAGGTAGGTGCCTGGGCATGGTTTGACGCCGAGTTCGTCCGCGGTCAGGCACGGGCGCTGGACGCGCACCGCCGGTCAGGTCGGCCTTTGGGGCGGCTTCATGGACTGCCGGTGGGGTTGAAAGACATCATCGATACGGTGCGCATCCCGACGGAAAACGGCACGGCCCTCGATGCGGGTCGTGTACCGCTGCGCGATGCGTTTGTGGTCGAGCGGCTGAAGAAAGAAGGCGCGATCATCATGGGCAAGACGGTCACGACCGAACTTGCCTTCATGCACCCTGGAAAAACCGCGAATCCGCACAATCTGGCCCACACGCCGGGTGGATCTTCGCAAGGCTCTGCCGCGGCGGTGGCCGATGGTATGGTCCCGCTTGCCATCGGAACGCAGACCGGCGGATCGGTGATCCGGCCCGCATCTTATTGCGGGGTCACCGGTTACAAGCCCAGCTTTGGTGCGATCCCGCGCCGTGGTATCCTGGCCCAATCGCCGACACTGGACACGGTGGGTGTTTTCGCAAGTGATCCCGCAGGTGCCGCGCTTTTGGCCGAAGTGCTGTTTGGCTATGATGTCGAAGACACAGCGACCCATCCCGAACCCGCGCCCGCGCTGTTTGCAGCGGCGAATTCAAAGCCGCCCCTCGCACCGGTCTTTGGCTTTGTGCGCCCCCCCGGTTGGGACGATGCCGATCCGCAGATGCGCGACGCCTTTGACGAACTGGTTGCAGCTCTTGGTGATCAGGCGTTTGAATTGCCTATGCCCAGCGTGTTCAACGCCGCCGCCGAACAGCGCAAACTGATCAATTTTGCCGAAATGTCATATCAGTATTATCCCTACTGGCGCGACGGGGCTGATCAACTGGGGGCTGTCACACAAGACGCCATCGAACAGGGCAATGCCACGCTGGCGCGCGATTATCTGTCGGCCTGCGATTTGCCAAAGGTGTTGAACGCCGCGTTGGACGAGATGCTGACCCGCTGCGATGTGATCCTGTGCCCCGCAGCGACAGGCCCGGCTCCCAAGGGGCTTGAGACGACGGGCGATCCGATATTTAATGGTCTATGGACATACAGCGGCAGCCCGTGCATCAGCCTGCCGCTTTTGACCTCGCAAGAAGGGTTGCCCATGGGCGTTCAACTGGTCGGCGCACGCGGGAATGACGCGCGGTTGATGCGCACGGCGCAATGGCTGTTCAACTGGGCACAAGGCGCATCACAATGAAGGCGGACAAGCTATGAACCGGATACTTGCGTTATTTGCATTCGTCACGATCACTGCGTTCCTGCTGATCCTGGCGTTCAGCGTGCCAAGCCCCGACCTGGTAATCGTGATCATCGCCACACTGGGGTTCGTTGCCTATGATTTCGTGACATCAAGCAGCAACAAAAAGGACTGACCGGCGTGGCGAAACCGGTCATCTGGATCACGCGCACGCTGTCTGATGCAACACTTGCACGGGCGCGGCACGACTACGACGTGATCTGGGACCCCGCCGATACCCCCGGCAGTGCGGCCGACATCATCGCGATGAGCGCGAAGGCCGACGGTGTCATTCCATGCCATTCCGAACTGTTCAGCGCCGATGTGGTGGCGCAGCTTGATCCGCGCCTAAAGATCGTGGCGAACCATTCCGTTGGCGTCGATCACTGTGATCTGCCCGCGCTGAAGGCCAAAGGCATCACCGTGACCAATACGCCGGGCGTGCTGTCGGATGCCACTGCTGAACTTGCCATGATGCTGATGCTGGGCGCTGCCCGCCATGCCGTGACAGGCGACCGGGTCGTGCGTTCCGGCGCGTGGGATTTCTGGTCGCCCGCGTTTCTGGTTGGCAAGCAGGTGACGGGCGCGCGTCTGGGGATCATCGGGATGGGCGGTGTGGGGCGCGCCTTTGCCCGCAAGGCCCGCGGCTTCGACATGGAAATCCACTATCACAACCGCAGCCGTCTGTCGCCCGCCGAAGAAGCGGGCGCGATCTATCATCCCGATCTCGACAGCCTTTTGGCGGTCTCTGACTTCTTGTCGCTGCATTGCCCGGCCACGCCGGAAACGATTGGTCTGTTGAACGCGGCGCGCATCGCCAAACTGCCCAAGGGTTGTGTTCTGGTAAACACCGCGCGGGGTAATCTGATCGACGAAGCGACCCTGTTGACGGCGATTGAATCACAGCACATCGGGGCCGCAGGCCTTGATTGCTTTGCCACCGAACCGGGCGGCAACCCCGGGTTTTCAGCGCACGAGAATGTCATGATGATGCCCCATGTCGGCAGCGCCACGGTCACAACCCGTGACGCGATGGGGTTCAAGGCGCTCGATAACCTTGACGCGTTCTTTCGGGGCGACCAACCGCCAGACATGCTTTGACCTACAGGCAGAAAGCACGTTGTTCAGCGCGCCCTTACGTTGGGACACAGAACCCGCACACTATAGCGCAGGCCCCGCGAAGGTGTCAGTTTTGGAATTAGCAGACCTCATGCGTGTGCATGGCACGCAGCTTGCCCGGTTCTTGGTCAGCAGGGACAAGAATGCGACCCAGATCCACGCAGAAGAACTGCGCCGTTCGGACGCGTCTGTGGTTTTCAAAGTTGCGGCCGGCACGACGCAAATTCTGGTCAAAGCCTTTGATCCGTCGCTGAATGACGCCATGCAGTCATGGAAGCGTGAAGTCGGCTGCCAGACCGCGCTCTCCCAGACCGGGTTGATTCCGCCAATGATCGGCCACAGCGAGAAGGATCTGTTGGTTATTTCCACCTGGCAGGACGGTCATGATCTGCGTCAGGTTCTGTCACCGGATACTTTGGAGGCAACCGCGCATTCGCTTGGCACATGGTACCGAAACTTTACGGGCAAGGTGCAATCACAGCCCGTAAATACCAACTGGTACGACTATCTGATGAATTATTCCGCCCAAGGGCTCGATGCTGATTTTGCACCCTTTGCGCCGTTGCTTCAATCTGTCGAAATCCATGAGATGACGATTGCCAAGAACGACGCCCACCTGAGCAACTTCATTTCCGACCCTGATGGAAAGCTGATCGGGATTGACTTTGAAGAGGCTGCGCTAAAACCCGTCGGATGGGACATCCTGTTGACAGCCCGCGTTTTGCAGCGGCAATTCCCTTTAAAAACAAGCGTGTTCCTACCCGCCCTTCTGCAAGGGTGGGGGCAATCTGATCGTGAACCCCCACTCAGGGATTTCGCCAAAATCGCAGAGATCTTTGCACAAAAGACCGCATTCAAGCCGATGGGCCTTGTTGTTTGAATCGCCCCGAGTTTGTCGGAGACCTTTAGCTTCATTTCACGCGACCATATCGACCACGTCGCGCTGTGCATAGAAGTTGTCTTTAGCCTCTGCTGGCGGGATGTTTCCGATGGGGCCAAGCAAGCGTCTGTTGTTGAACCAATCGACCCAGCCGAGGGTGGTCATTTCCAGATCCTGCATGTTGCGCCACGGACCTTGGCGATGGACCAGCTCGGTTTTGTAGAGGCCGTTTATCGTCTCAGCGAGTGCATTGTCATAGGAATCGCTGACACTGCCGACCGATGGTTCGATGCCAGCTTTGGCCAAACGCTCGGTGTATCGAATGGACAGATATTGCCCGCCGCGATCCGAGTGATGAACCAAGCCGCTCTTCTGGACGGGCCGTCGATCATGCAGGGCCTGTTCAAATGCGTCGAGAACAAAGTTCGTTTTGGCGGACCGCGATACCCGCCATCCGACGATGCGATCAGCAAACGTGTCGATGACAAAAGCCACATAGACAAAGCCGCGCCAGGTCGCTACGTAGGTCAGATCCGCGACCCACAACCGATTCGGCTCGCTGACCTTGAAGTCACGATTGACCCGATCCGCCGGCCGAGCATCAGTCTCCGCAGGCATCGTCGTTTTGATCTTCTGGCCGCGAACGACACCGCGTAGGCCCATCTCTCGCATCAACCGCGCCACGGTGCAGCGCGCCACCTTAAACCCCTCGCGATTGAGCTGCTTCCAGACCTTGTGAGCACCGTAAACCTGGTAGTGCTCATTCAACACACGCTGGATCTCCGGCTTCAAACGCTGGTCTCGAATCGCTCGTGGCGGCCAACGGCCTGGATCTCGCTCCCGCGCCTTC
>JBFGFW010000120.1:0-7050 GCA_041579395.1 Sulfitobacter sp. | reverse complement strand
GTTGATCCAGACCACACAGGGCGAAATAGCCGTCGAGGACCTGCAGCCGGGCGATCTGATCATCAAGGCGGATGGCAAATCAGCGCCCCTGATCTGGATCGGCTCCAGCAGTTTCGTGCCCGCAGACACTGGATCGCGCACGCCGCTTGTCCGGGTGATGGGCGATAGTTTGGGTCAGGGGCGGCCAACCGGATTTTTGACGTTCGGCCCTACCGCACGCATCCTGCACATGCCGCTGCATCTGCGCGGCGATCCGCAGGCGCAAAAAATGTTCGCCCTGATGCGCAATCTCGTAGACGGCGTGAACATCATCGAAATCCAGCCACCCACGCCGGTTCGGCTGTACCACATCCTTTTGCACCGGCATGCCGCGATCTGCGTCAGCGGGCTTGAGGTCGAAACCTTTCATCCCGGCCTGAACGCGATGCGCAATGTGCCCATTCATTTGCGGAACGAGTTTCTGGGAATGTTTCCGCACATCAGATCCGAACACGATTTCGGGCCATTGGCATACCCACGCGCGCCCGACACACCCACTGAGCCGGTATAGGGACAGCCCTCAGGCAGTGCTGCTTAGCCGACTTTCCAGAATATCGAACGGCACGCCCGGTTCGTCCTTGGCAGGTCGGATCACCAGACTGGTCTTGACGCTGGCGACATTGGGTGTGGTCAGCAATTGCCCGGTCAGAAAGCTTTGAAAGCTGGAAAGGTCGGGCGACACACATTTCAGGATGAAATCCACCTCGCCGTTCAGCATGTGGCATTCGCGCACAAGAGGCCAGTTGCGGCATTTCTCCTCAAAGGCGGTCAGATCGGTTTCCGCTTGGCTGGCCAGTCCGACCATCGCAAAAACCTGCACCTCAAAGCCCAGTTCGCGGGCGTTCACATCTGCGTGGTAACCGCGGATGAAACCGTTATCCTCAAGGGTACGCACACGACGCAGGCAGGGCGGTGCTGAAATTCCGACGCGCTTGGCAAGTTCCACGTTCGTCATCCGACCGTCCGCCTGCAATTCGGCCAAAATTTTCCGATCAATCGGATCAAGCCGCGTACCTGCCATAAATCCCCCAGTGAATTTTCGATTGTTATAACACTCACATCGTTGGGCGCAATATTCTTTCGCCGCAGCGCAATATAATGAATTTACCCGGAAAATCGGCAGGCTTCGTCGCATACACGCCTTTGCGCGTGCGATCTGCACTCTTGGGGTTTAATGAACCCTTGCGCGTCGCTATATCGGACGGGCTTATTCACAAATCCACCGGGGGGCTACCATGGCCGAGACACGCAAGACCAAGCTTTTGATCATCGGCTCAGGCCCGGCAGGATATACCGCTGGCGTTTATGGCAGCCGCGCCATGCTGAACCCGATCCTTGTACAAGGGATCGAACCGGGCGGTCAGCTGACCACAACCACAGAAGTGGAGAACTGGCCCGGAGACACCGAGGTGCAAGGCCCTGATCTGATGGTGCGGATGCAAGAACATGCCGCCGCCATGGGCACGGAAATCATCGGTGACATCATCACCGATCTGGATCTGTCCAGCCGTCCATTTCATGCCAAGGGCGACAGCGGCACCACCTATGTGGCCGACGCAGTCATACTGGCAACGGGTGCACGTGCCAAGTGGCTGGGGTTGGACTCCGAGGAAAAGTTCAAAGGTTTTGGCGTCTCCGCCTGTGCCACCTGCGACGGTTTTTTCTATCGCAATCAAGAGATTGTCGTGATCGGGGGCGGCAACACGGCCGTTGAAGAAGCGTTGTTCTTGACCAACTTTGCCTCAAAGGTCACATTGATTCACCGCCGCGACGAACTGCGCGCTGAAAAAATTCTGATTGATCGGCTGATGAAAAACCCCAAGATCGAACCGCTGTGGTTTCACCAACTCGAAGAGGTCTATGGTACCGACAACCCATTAGGAGTCGAGGGTATCAAGGTAAAGCACGTCAAAACAGGTGAGATTACGGACATCCCCTGCAAGGGCGTCTTTGTCGCGATCGGCCACGCCCCTGCCAACGAACTGGTCAAGGACGTGCTGGAAACCCATATGGGCGGCTATGTCGTCACCAAACCCGACAGCACCGAAACGTCGATTCCGGGCGTGTTTGCGGCGGGTGATTTGACCGATCACAAATACCGCCAAGCAGTCACCAGTGCCGGCATGGGCTGTATGGCCGCGCTTGAAGCCGAACGCTTTCTGGCCGAGGTTGGCGATGACACGGGCAAAGACACGTCCCTGCCGCTGGGTTATGGGGCACCGGTCAAAGAAGACGTCTGACGTTTCAAAAAATCGACTTTTTCCGGGAAACCATTGCCCAATCCCGGCAAAAACCACGCCATTGTCCGTTATTTGCCGCAATCAGGCCGCAGACCTTGATTAGCGCTGGCATGCCGGTTTAAGACCCGGCTTGACCAGCCCGTGACCCTAGAAATATTGCGAGAATCCCATGCAGACGCCTAACCTGGCCCCTATCCCCGAGCTTTTCGTATCCTACGATTCGGCGCAGAAGCTGAAGGTCGAGGCTGGTAATCTGGTCAGTCACGACCTGACACCGCGCCAGATCTGCGATCTGGAACTGCTGATGAACGGCGGCTTCAATCCGCTCAAGGGGTTCTTGACCGAAGCGGATTACAATGGCGTCGTGGAAAACATGCGTCTGGTGGACGGGTCGCTGTGGCCAATCCCGATCAATCTGGACGTGTCCGACAAATTCGCCGAAGGCCTTGAGATTGGGCAGGATATTGCCCTGCGCGATCAGGAAGGCGTGATTCTGGCAATCATGACCGTGACCGATCGCTGGGCACCGAATAAATCTAACGAAGCGGAAAAGGTGTTCGGTGCCGATGACAGCGCCCACCCCGCAGTGAACTACCTGCACAACACGGCTGGCAATGTATATTTGGGCGGTCCGATTACCGGCATCCAGCAGCCCGTACACTATGATTTCAAGGGCCGTCGCGACACGCCAAACGAATTGCGCACCTATTTCCGCAAGATGGGCTGGCGCAAGGTTGTGGCGTTTCAAACCCGCAATCCGCTGCACCGCGCGCATCAAGAACTGACTTTTCGCGCCGCCCGCGAATCTCAGGCCAACCTGCTGATCCACCCGGTCGTCGGCCTGACCAAACCCGGCGATGTCGATCACTTTACGCGCGTGCGCTGCTACGAGGCGGTCCTGAACAAATACCCCGCCGCCACCACCGCGATGAGCCTGCTGAATCTGGCGATGCGCATGGCCGGCCCGCGCGAGGCCGTGTGGCATGGTCTGATCCGCAAAAACCATGGCTGTACGCATTTCATCGTCGGGCGCGACCATGCGGGCCCCGGCAACAACTCCAAGGGTGAAGATTTTTATGGCCCCTATGAAGCGCAGGACTTGTTCCGTGCGCATCAGGACGAAATGGGCATCGAAATGGTCGATTTCAAACACATGGTCTGGGTTCAGGAACGCGCCCAATACGAGGCCATCGACGAGATCAACGACAAGGATGACATCACCATCCTCAACATTTCGGGCACCGAACTGCGCCGTCGTCTGCAAGAGGGGCTTGAGATCCCCGAATGGTTCTCATTTCCCGAGGTTGTGACCGAATTGCGCCGCACCCGTCCACCGCGCAACAAGCAAGGCTTTACCGTGTTTTTCACCGGCTTTTCGGGTTCGGGTAAATCCACCATCGCAAACGCGTTGATGGTGAAACTGATGGAAATGGGCGGTCGTCCGGTGACGCTGCTGGATGGGGACATCGTGCGCAAGAACCTGTCGTCAGAACTGGGCTTCAGCAAGGAACACCGCGATCTGAACATCCGCCGCATCGGCTATGTCGCCAGCGAGATCACCAAGAACGGCGGCATCGCGATCTGTGCGCCCATCGCCCCCTACGCCACCACCCGCCGCGCCGTACGCGAAGACGTGGAGGAATTCGGAGCCTTCGTGGAAATCCACGTGGCAACCTCGATCGAGGAATGCGAACGCCGGGACCGCAAGGGCCTCTACAAGCTGGCCCGCGAAGGCAAGATCAAGGAATTTACAGGTATTTCAGACCCCTATGATGTGCCTGAAAACCCCGAACTGAGCGTCGAGACCGAAAACGTAGATGTGGACAACTGCGCCCATCAGGTGCTGCTGAAGCTGGAAAGCATGGGCCTGATCAAGGCCTGACGCCCTGCCCTGACCTACGGAGAAAGCCAGCCGCTACAGGCTGGCTTTTAACGTTTCAGCGGCCCGCTTTTCCAGATCTGTGAAACCCGCAGCCTGCGGTTTCGCCCTGCGCAACGCCTGGATCAGCGCGTCATATTGAGCGGGGGATGCCGCTGCGATGGCGCGCTTCATCTCGTCTTCGGTTTCGCACACGATCATCCCATCAGTGTCGATAAAATCGGCAAGGTTCGGGCAGCCCCAATAGATCGGCACCGTTTCACACAGCACCGCATCCACCAGTTTTTCGCTGAAATAGTTTTCCTCGCGCACATTTTCGATCACAACTGAAAATCTGTATGGTGCCAGACCATCACTTTTACGCTCAAATGGCGCATACCCACGCCCCAAAATCGCAACATCCAGCCCTGTCGCTTGCACATAATCAACCAAGCGGTGCCGAAGCTGATGTCCGGTGTGATCCCGTTTGCCAGATGCGATCAGCGACATGGTGCGTGTCTTGGTGATGTCCAAATCGGCATATTCAGGCACCCAAGTCGTGCCAAAGGGTAGGAACAGCCCGTTCGGAATGTGGTTCAGCAACTGTTGATGATAGCTAAGCACGCTGAAAAACCGCCGGTATGTGACCCGCAGCCAGCGCAGGTGGCGCGCGTGGATGATGGCCGGTTCAACCACCATCACCGACAGTTTGGCCCGCGTGCCAATATCGGGCAGAATGTGCATGCTGGATTTGGGGTAGATGATCAGATGGTCGTCGCGCGTCAGATCCTTGATTGATCCCTTCTGCAATCGATCCGGACGCCCCAACGGCCAGATTAGATCATCCAGGGACCGCGTCGCCATCTGCCGCCCCAATTTGCTGCCATAGGGCAAGACGGCAATCGCAGGATCAGACATGAAAGGCACCCTTCTTCATTTAAGGGAATCTTTACCGTCCGGCGTGCTAATAGAAAAGGCCGCAGCGATCTGCGGCCTTTCAGCAGTGAACGTCGGATGAAGTATCTAGTGTACCATTACCGGCGCAAAGTCATGATCGCGTGCCAGACTGAAGGCGAGCTTGCGGTCGCCCACAAGCGCCAGCTGCTGCCCTTTGGCATCATGCACGGCATAAAGCTGTTTCAATCCTTCCGCCTGTTCGCGGACTTCGCGGGGCAGATCAGAGACAGCGATCGTCTTTACATAGACTGTCCGGTCCTTCGCATGGGTTTCTGATTTATGCATTTGTATCCCCTTTTCTGATTTTGATCGTCTGGACCACCCTCTCGGGCTTGGCGCGGGTCAGATCGACGTGCAGCAGGCCGTTTTCCATCACCGCTTCGCCGACATCCACGCCATCGGCCAACACGAAAGACCGCTGGAACTGGCGCGCGGCGATACCGCGATGCAAGAAGACCCGGTCATCGGGCGCATCGGATTGACGGCCACGGATCACCAACTGCCGATCCTCGACGGTAATGGACAGGTCTTGCTCCGCAAACCCCGCCACTGCCAGCGTGATGCGATAGCTGTAATCAGAGGTCTGTTCGATGTTGAACGGCGGATAACCTTCGTTTCCGGCTTTGCCGGTACGTTCCAGCACCCGTTCAAGTTGTTCGAACCCCAGCATGTGCGGGTACGAAGCCAACGTCAATTTCGTCATAAGACACGTCCTTCAAGTCAAGCGACAGTCGATAATCGGGCCCCTGTATCGGCAACCTCTGGAACAAATATGGGTTGCAGAGGTGCCGGACGCAAGGGCTATGCCTGTGAAAGCCGAGCGCCTATACTGAAACCCCGGTCCAGAAGAAGAATCAGCTAGACATATGAGCGCCCCTTCCGATCTTTCGATGAAGAACGACGACGTGTTGCGTGTCGAGTTGCGCGTTTTCAAGCGTGAACACGGTGATCTGGACCACGCCATTCACGCATTGGCTGAAAAAGGCACCGCAGATCAGCTAACGTTGCAGCGGCTGAAAAAGCGCAAACTGCGGCTGAAGGATCTGATCGCCCAGATCGAAGACCGGCTGACCCCTGATATTACCGCCTAAAGCTGCGGTCACCCGATTGCCCCCGTGCCCTTGATGGGTATAGTGCGGGCCTGCGACGCGATCATGTAAAGGCTCATCCGCTATGGAAAATCCACTTGTCGGCATCATCATGGGGTCGCAATCCGATTGGGCCACAATGCGCGAAGCCGCATCTCTTTTGGACGAACTCGACATCCCCTTTGAAGCCAAGATTGTGTCGGCGCACCGTACACCGGACCGGTTGTGGGATTATGGCAAGACAGCGCTTGATCGGGGCTTGCAGGTGATCATCGCAGGTGCAGGCGGCGCGGCGCATCTGCCCGGCATGATGGCGTCAAAGACCCGCGTGCCGGTGATCGGCGTACCGGTCCAGACCAAGGCCCTGTCGGGCGTCGATTCGCTGTATTCGATTTTGCAGATGCCGCGCGGCTTTCCGGTGGCGACCATGGCGATCGGTGCGGCCGGTGCTGCAAATGCGGCGCTGATGGCCGCCGGCATTCTCGCGCTGCAAGACCCAAAGCTGGCGCAGCGTCTGGACGATTGGCGCGCCGCCCTCACCGCCTCCATCCCCGAGGATCCGACCGATGACTGATCCGCTGCACGCAGGTGCGACCATCGGGATATTGGGTGGCGGACAATTGGGCCGCATGCTGTCTGTTGCCGCCGCCCGCCTTGGGTTTCGCACGCATATCTACGAACCGGGGCAGAACCCGCCTGCGGCAGATGTCGCCCACGCTGTCACGACCGCCGGTTATGATGACATCGACGCGCTGACCGCATTCGCAAAATCGGTCGATATCGTCACATTTGAGTTTGAAAACATCCCCACCGCCGCCTTGGACGCGATTGAACGCATCACCCCGATCCGCCCCAACCGCGAGGCGCT
>JBFGFW010000119.1:0-7066 GCA_041579395.1 Sulfitobacter sp. | reverse complement strand
GACGCTGAACCGCGATGTGCGCGCCATGGTGTACAAGAAAACCATTTCCGCTGACACTGCCGTGCAGGTCGCCCTGTTGAACAACAAAGGCCTGCAGGCGTCCTATGCCAATGTCGGACTGTCCGCCGCCGAAGCGTGGCAACAGGCGACGCCCGAAAATCCAATTGTTTCGGTGGGTGTTCTGGGGATCGGTGCCGCTGAACTGGGGCTTTACCGTGCCATCGAAGGCATGATTGCAACAAACATTCTGGACGCGCGCACCCGCAAGCAGCGCATGGCGTTGGCGGATGTGAACTTTCGCGCCGCACAGTTGATGGCGGTGAACGACACGCTGACCCTTGCCAATCAAACGCGGCAGGCGTGGATCGACGCGGTCGCGGCGTTTGAAACGGTCAGCTATCTGAAGCGCGCCAAGGCGACGTCGGATGCAGGATCTGAACTGGCCCGCAAACTGGGCGAAACCGGCGCGTTGAACAAGGCGGGGCAAGCCCGCGAACAGGCATTCAACGCCGAATTGGCCGGGCAGTTGGCCAGGGCGCGACTGAATGCCACCCGGTCCAAAGAGGACCTGACCAAGCTGATGGGCCTTTGGGGGGCGGACGTTGATTATTACATCCCCGACGCGCTGCCGGGTTTGCCACGCTCTATCGGGCAGATCAAGAACGTCGAGGCGCGGGCCTTGCGCAATCGGTTGGATCTTCGTGTTGCCAAGCTGGGGCTTGAGGCACAAGCGGCTGCCTTTGGGTTAACCGATCAGACCCGCGTGGTCACCGACCTCGAAGTCATCGCCGGGTTAGAGGCCGAGCGGGAAAGCGATGGTGGCGATATTGACACTGAGGTAACCCCGCAGATTGAGCTGGAATTTGCCATTCCAATCTACGATTCCGGCAAGGCCCGGATGCGCAAGGCGGAATTGTCGTACCTTCAGGCCGCAAACGTGCTGGCCGAAAAGGCGGTGAATGTCCGCTCCGAGGCGCGGGGGGCTGAGGCGTCGTATCACACTACCTACAGGATCGCGCGGCACTACCGCGATGTGCTGGTGCCCTTGCGCCGCACTGTCGAGGAAGAAGGTCTGCTGTCGTACAACGGCATGATCACCAATACGTTCGAACTGCTGACGGATGTGCGCGAAAAGCTAAGTGCATCGCTTGAGGCCGCCACGGCCAAGCGCGATTTTTTCATGGCGCAGGCTGACCTGACTGCCGCGATCTATGGCGGTGGCTCGGGCAGCGGCGGGGGTGGGACCGAAGGTGCCACGCTGGTCGCCGGCGGCGGGGCTGGACATTGAAAGGATGGATAACATGTTGAACAGACGTCAATTGCTGGGGGTAGGGGCTGCCGGTGCGGCGCTTGTATCCTCGCAGGCATGGGGCAAGACCGCGAACATGGGTCTGCCCGAAGCTGCACAAATGGACAGTGCCGCAACAGCGATCACGCCGCGACCATCGTCGGGCCCGGACTACAACCCGGTCGTGACACTGAACGGCTGGACATTGCCGCACCGGATGAACAACGGGATCAAGGAATTCCACCTTGTGGCCGAACCGGTGGAACGCGAACTGGCCGACGGTATGATCGCGCATTTGTGGGGCTATAACGGCCAATCCACCGGGCCGACGATCGAAGCCGTCGAAGGCGACCGGGTGCGCATTTATGTGACCAATAAATTGCCCGAGCACACGACCGTGCATTGGCATGGCATGATCCTGCCGTCGGGTATGGACGGTGTTGGCGGGCTAAGCCATCCGGGCATCCCGCCCGGCAAGACCTATGTCTACGAGTTCGATCTGATCAAATCCGGCACCTTCATGTACCACCCGCACGCCGATGAGATGGTGCAGATGGCGATGGGGATGATGGGCATGTTCGTTGTCCATCCCAAGGATCCGACCTTCATGCCGGTCGATCGCGATTTCCTGATCATGCTGAATGCCTTTGACATCGATCCGGGTACCTATGTGCCGCGTATAATGACCATGACCGACTTTAACCTGTGGACATGGAACAGCCGGATTTTCCCCGACATTGATCCGCTTGTGGTCAACAAGGGCGACAAGGTGCGCGTGCGTGTCGGCAACCTGACCATGACGAACCACCCGATCCACATGCACGGCTATGACTTCAAGGTGACGTGTACGGACGGCGGTTGGGTGCCCGAGGCTGCGCAATGGCCCGAGGTCAGCATCGACATCCCCGTGGGGGCCATGCGCGCCTATGAATTCGTCGCGGATCACTTGGGCGATTGGGCGATCCATTGCCACAAGTCGCACCATACGATGAACGCCATGGGCCACGACGTGCCCACGTTCATTGGCGTGAACAAGAAACCGCTTGCCCGAAAAATCCGTGAGTTCCAGCCCGAGTACATGCCTATGGGTACGGCGGGCATGGCGGATATGGGCGTCATGGAAATGCCGCTGCCGGACAACACGATCCCGATGATGACGGGTTGGGGTCCGCACGGGCCGATCGAAATGGGTGGCATGTTTTCGGTCGTGAAGGTGCGGGATGGTATCGACGCGGACGATTACTCTGATCCCGGTTGGTACGAAAATCCTCCGGGTGAGCAGGCCTATGAATGGACGGGCGAACTGCCGGAATTTGCATCCAACAACAGCCCCAAAACGCGGCTGACACCCAAACCAACGTCAAAGGGCTGACCGGCCCTTTGTTCTTAACCAATTGCAACACGTACAGGAAAAACTGATGAAAAACCTACTTTTGACCACTGCACTGACCTTCACCCTTGCCGCACCGGCGTTCGCTGCCGGCAGCCACAGCGGCGGGCACGATGAAACCCATGCCGATGAACACGCGGAAATGATGATCGGCATGCCCGGCGACCCCGACAAGGTCGACCGCACCATTGATGTCACAATGAAGGAAACCGATGACGGCCAGATGCTGTTCGAGCCCGCGTCGTTCGAGATCGCGCAGGGCGAGACCATCCGATTCAATGTGATGAACCAGGGCGAGATTGAGCATGAGTTCGTCATCGACACAATGGAAGGAAACGCCGAGCACAAAGAGATGATGGCCGCCATGGACATGGAACATGATGACCCGAACTCCGTCCGTCTGGACGAAGGTGCCGCGGGCGAAGTGGTGTGGACATTCGCAAATGAAGGGACGTTCGAATTCGCATGCCTGATCCCCGGCCACTATGAATCCGGCATGCACGGCCCGATTACCGTGGCCGAGAAAATGGCGCAGGCGGACGTGGAATATACGTCAGGCAAGATTAAGAAGATCGATAGCAAAGCGGGTAAAGTGACGATCATTCACGGCCCGCTGGTTCAGCTTGATATGCCCGCGATGACAATGGTGTTTCGTGCGGACGAAGCTATGATCGCCAAGATGTCGGAGGGCCAGAACATCGAATTCGTGGCCGACCGGGTGAAAGGCAAACTTACCGTCACCGCCATGAAGTAGTGCTGATCGGGGGCGGTGTTTGATGTCATTGCCCCCTGATCCAAGTCTAGCCGTTGCACGCCCTTCAATACTTCGCACCACGGTCCGACGTTTCCGTCGTAGCGTTGGAGGAAAATGCCGCGCTTGTCTGTCAAATCGCACCGGCATAGATATGTGTCATGCCCCAAGAATTTGACCCGGAAGACGTATTGGCGCTGCCGCTTATGGCAACGGTGGCGACCGTGGCGCAGGACGGTGCGCCGCGGAACGCTCCGATGTGGTTCATATGGGAAGAGGGTGCGATCTGGTTGCTGGGGTCGACGGACGCAAGTTCAGTAAACCGGCTTCAGGCCGATCCCAGATGTGCGATAGAAATAGTGAACTTCGATGTTGAAGATGGCATATTGCTGCATCTTGGGCTGCGGGGAAACGCGACGATCGAGGTGATGTCACCTGCACTGTTTCGCCGCTTGTTGTCCAAATATCTGGGACCGCAAGAGCGCTGGAACCCGTGGTTCATCAAGAATGTCGCGATGATCGAAAACCCTGACGGGCGGCTCGTACGGATGGTGCCAGCCAGTGTTTTCACCAACAACGTCTCGTATTTCAGAACTGGCCCGGCATTGGCGTGGCCGGTGCCGACGGACTGATCACGCCCCCGCGTCCGCAAGCCCGATTCTGCTGCGTGCACACGCCATTGGCGAAATTCCGCTCTTGTTGCCGTAACGTCATGTCAAATAAGTGCCAATATCGGGCCAATCGAGCGGCCCAGTTGTATTTACAGCAAGAAAATCAATCGCCAGTGTTTCGTAAAAGGGTGCAACAAGCATCCTCCCAGGGAGGGAAAAATGACTGGCTTTATCAAAGGTGCCGCGATTGGTGCCACGCTTCTTGCAAGCGTGACGACAGCCGCGGCCGAGGAATTGAGATTCAATAACCTGTTTGTCATCGGCGATAGTCTGAGCGATGGCGGCGTTTATAGCCAAGGAGTACAGGCCGGGGGCGGAGGGCTGTTGCCGGCGATCAACTATCGTTTCCTGACCAACGCTGCGGATGGGTCTTCGCTGACCTATGCCGGGGTGCTGGCGAATCAGCTTGGGCTGAACCTGCAAACAAACGTGATCAGCGGTGTGCCCTTGGCAAATCTGCCGCAGATCAATGTCGGCGGTACAAACTATGCCGAGGGCGGTGCCCGGATCACATCGCCAGACGGGATCGGCAGAAACCCTGCGGGGGGCATCACCACATTGCCATTGGTCACCCAGGTTGATCGGTTGCTGGCCGACACGCCAACATTTACCGCGAACGATCTGGTTGTGCTTTGGGGCGGTGCCAACGACGTGTTCGCGCAAGCGGGGGCTGTCGGGGCCACGTTGATTACGCCTGCGACTGCGGGGGCCAACATGGCCCAAGCTGCGATTGAACTGGCAGCACAGGTCGACAGGGTGAAAGCCGCGGGCGCACAATCAGTGATCGTCGTGACCGTGCCTGACATCGGTGCGACGCCCTTTGGTCTGACATCATCCGCGCCTGCGCAGGGGTTGCAGACAGCGCTCTCCGACGCGTTCAACGCGCAGCTGGTCGCGTCGCTTGCCGGTAAGGCCGTGATCGTGGATTCACAAAAGCTGCTGGGGGCCGTCCAGGCCGATCCGGCGAAATACGGGTTCACCGCCCCACAGGCCGCCGTTGTGCCCGCCTGTCCGGGGGGCAATTCATTGTCATGTGTTCAGGGGCTGAACGCTTTGCCTGACAGTGAGCAGCGCGTATTCGCAGACGGCGTTCACCCCACCACCAGCGCGCACGCCCTGTTTGGGCAAGCGGCGTTTGCCGGTATTCAGGCGGCCACGCAAACCGGGGCAATTTCGATCTCTGCCCTGACTGCGTTGCGGCAACAAAGCCTGTCGATCGAGAACCGGCTTAACCCGACGGTTCTGTTCACGACGGACGAAAATGGCGAACGGGTCCGCCGCGAGGTTGGCCAGATCGACTTTTTCACCAGCTTTGAATATGGGGCCTACGAAAGTGACGCGCAGCAGATCACACCCGGTCTGAGCGGTACAGCTACCGCCGTCAAACTGGGCTTTGACGTGCCGGTCCTGCCCAACGCCACCATCGGGGCGGGGCTAAGCATCGACCACGGCAAAGTTACGTTCGATGGCGGTCGCGGCGGGTTCGATTCACGCCTTTACGTCGGCGCGCTGTTTGGTCAGGTCGCACTGTCGCAAAAGTTCTATCTGAATGCGGCTGTTGGCGGCGGCAGCATTGACGTGTCCAACATCACGCGGTCGTTCAACCTTGGCCCGGCGACAGAAACCTATACGGCCGAAACCGATGGCAGTTACCGTTTTGCCCGCATTGGCGGCGGCATGTTTATGCCAGTCTCAAGCCAAGTCATCCTGAACCCGTTCGCGCAGTATACGCATGAAAACGTGTCGATTGACGGGTTCACGGAATCGAACGGCGCGGCAAGCCTGTCGTATGGCGAGACAGAGTATCAGGCGGATCGTTTGACGGTCGGCGTCTCGGCCATCATCGCGCCCGCCACGATGCCCGCCTGGAAGTTCAATGTGCGTGGGTCGCTGGAACATGACCTGAATGATGACCGGCTTTTCGTTTCGCTTGGGCCGAATGCCACGACTTTGGGCGCTGTCTCGGCACCTCGGCCCGACAGGACCTGGGCGTACATCTCAGCTTCTGCTGCACGTGAGTTTAGCCCAGGATCGTACCTTAGCTTCAGCGCATCTGCATCAGTCGGTCAAAGCGGCACGACCGGGTATACAGCTGCCATCGGCTTTAAAAAGACCTTTTGAACGCTTTAGACCAGAACACGGATGGGGCCGTCGCAGATCGCGGCGGCCCCTTCATTCTGACCGGGTAAGTGCCGCTGATTTTTTCGTTTCGCAAAGTAACGTTAGATTGAAATGACGCAGTCGGCCGACAACGCATTTTGCGCCACCAACGATGCATTCGCCATATCGTTCTGTGCAGCACGCATTTCTGCCTGAGCTTGTGTCAAGCCGTGCGCCAGCCATCTTGCCACCAGCCGATCCTTCAAAACGTCTTGCGGCACATCAAGCCGGAAAGAAATGTCCCAATGCTGCGGCAGGTCGCGCCAGATGGGCGCGTCGAAAAGCAGGTAATTGCCCTCGACGATCACAGTATCGCACGTCTGGTCAATCAGACCTGCGCCCGCGATCGCAATGTCGCGGAGCCGATCGAACAGAGGGAAAAACACCTCGTTCTCGGTGTGGAGGCGCTTGATCAGATGCACAAAGCCCGCGGCGTCAAACGTTTCTGGCGCACCTTTGCGATCAAGCAGCCCTCTGTCGATCAGGATTTGGTTGTGCAGATGAAACCCGTCCATCGGCACCACTTTCGCCCGGCATCCATCAGCGCTGAGGGCAGCGGCCAACGCATCGGCCATGGTGGATTTGCCACTGGCCGGTGCACCTGCCAAAGCGACCAGTCGGCGCTGTCCCGACCGGGGGGCGGCGCGTATTTGACCGACAAGGTCGGACAAGGGGGGCGTCGTGGACTTCAAGCGACTTCAAGGGCTTCTTTGACACCGGTCATGAATGCGAGGGCATCCGACATGGTGTAAGTATTGGGGTCGATTACGCACAACCGCTTGCCAATCCGGTGGATGCGGATGCGG
>JBFGFW010000118.1:0-7071 GCA_041579395.1 Sulfitobacter sp. | reverse complement strand
TGCGATCAAGGAAGTGGCCATCACCAAACAGCGCTACGACAGCGCGCTGGCCGGATCAAAGATCGGCGTCTTCGAGGTCGACCTGAGGAAGGGCACCTCTGTCGTGTCCCAGACATGGCGCGATATCATGGATGTCAGTGACGATGTGGAAGACACCCAAGAGATTTTCATGAACCGCATCCAACCCGATGATCAGCCGCAGTTCTTTGAATCCGATCGCAAGTGCATCACCGGTGAAACCGACAGGTCCGTTTGTGAATACAGACTGCGGTTCGGGAATTGCTGGCGCTGGATGAAGTCGGATGCCGTCGTGATCGAACGCGCGGCCGACGGGATTGCCCTTCGCATGGTCGGTACGCAAATCGACGTGACCGATCTGCGGCATTCGCGCAACGCACTTGAAGCGAGCGAAATGCGGTTTCGCACGGTTCTTGACGCCGCCCCCGTGGGCATGGCGACGTTCGACAGCAACGGCATCTTCACAAGTGTCAACGCGGCGATGTGCGAATTGACAGGCTATGATGCAGCGTACCTGCTGAAAGGCATCGCGCTGACATTCCTGGTCCCCGAGGATGACATGCGCCGGATGCGCAAGGCGGTGTCCAATTCGATGAAACGGGGTTTTCAGGAAGTCTATCGCGAGGAACACAAGATCCTGCACAAGGACGGTGGCGAACGCTGGGGTCTGTTCAACATCACATGGACCTACGACAAGAACACTGATTCACACGTCTATATCGCGCAGGTCAACGACATCACCGACAAAAAGCAGATGGAGCAGATCAAGAGCGAATTCGTGTCCACGGTCAGCCACGAATTGCGCACGCCGCTTACGTCGATCAAAGGCGCGCTTGGGCTGATTGACATGTCGGCGCGTGACAAGCTGCCCGCCTCTGCGTTGCGGCTGATCGAAATTGCCCGGACCAACACCGACCGGCTGACCGTTATCGTCAATGACATTCTAGACCTGGAAAAGATTTCGTCGGGCGAGATCAGCTTTGATCTGACCCAATTGGACGTCAACGCGGTCATCGAGGCGTCGGTGCAGGAAATGATGCCGTTTGCCGTGACGCATCAGAACACGCTGGTTGTCGACCTGCCTGAACCGGCGATTCAGATCACCGCAGACCGGGGCCGCGTGATGCAGGTGCTGGCCAATCTGATCTCGAACGCATGCAAGTATTCCAGCGATAACTCCGAGGTGACAGTCAAGGTCGAGCAGCTGGAAGACGTGGCGATCGTCTATGTTCAGAACATCGGGCCGGGCGTGCCTGAATCGTTCAAAGGCCGGATTTTTCAGGCGTTTTCACAGGCCGACGGATCTGACACGCGCACTCGGGGCGGCACCGGTCTTGGGTTGAACATCACCCGGCAGATTGTCTGGCGGCAAGGTGGCAATATCGGCTATGAAAGCAAGCCGGGCGGAACGACCGTGTTCTGGTTTACTTGTCCCGTGGCACAAGCCAACGGTGTCGTCGAACCGGCACAATTATTCAGCCCCCGCGGTGAGAACGACCGGCGCCTTGAAATCCTGCACCTCGAAGACGACGAAGATTTCGCCGAAGTGATCCGCGCGGGACTAAGCCCCTTCGCAGACGTGCAGAACGTGACCCGCATCAAGACTGCGCGCAAAGCCTTGGAAACCGGGAATTGGGATGTGATCATTCTGGACTGGACAGTGCCGGATGGTGATGCCTCCACTCTCTTGGACGAGGTGCGCCGCAAGCATCCCACGTCCCGCATCGTGAGCCTGACATCCGACGGGGCACGCAAGATAGATGGGCGGATCACCGCACATCTGGTCAAATCACAGACGGAATTGTCTGACATCATTCAATGCGTCACGGGCTTGGCGAAATTGGCAGGCTGACGAAGAATAACGGAATTTGCATGCACGCAAGGAAACGCCATAATAAAGCCCGAAAGTCTTGGTTCAAAGGGACAATGGAAGAAGTGCAAACTGTCTAGTTCAAGACGGCGCTGCTTCTGAACGTAGGATTTATTTATGCATAATATCGACGGGAATACCAAAGCATTAGCTGTATTTGCAGTTGGATCCGCCTTTGCAACCGGATGGTACACATCCACAGCGGCGCTGCTTTCCGGTGCGACGTCGCAGGCCATCCCGATCATCGGCGCTATCGCGATTGCTGCGTTGACCCCGACGATTGCCTTGCGCAAGTACGCCAGAGCACCAGAGCTGAGCCCGGATGAATCGCTGGCTCAACAACTGCGATTGCTGAAAACCCACACCATGGTTAACGTCGTTGACACCCAGAATTTGCTGGTCGAGGTAAACGACCTTTTGCTGGACGCCACGGGCTATTCCCGCGAAGAACTTATCGGCAAGCCAGTTGCGATGCTTTACGCCGACAACAACATGGATTTGGCCAACGAGATCAGATCACATTTGCGCGCCGGCAAGGGCTGGCAGGGCGAAACCGCGCTGCGCAACCGCAACGGCAGCGCGTGCATCACGCAGACCACAGTGACCCCGCTGATCGATACTGACGGGACGTGGATCGGGTCGATCTCGGCTCGCACGGATATCACAAAGACCACACAACTGATTGCGGAGCGCGATACCGCGATGACCCTGCACGAGTTGCGCGATGACATCTGGATCGTCGACGAACAGACCGAAGTATTCAAATACATGAACCGCGCTGCCAAACGCCGCTTTGGTTGGAACCAGCACAGCTACAAAAATATGACATTGACGCAGATGGCCGAAGATAACGGCAGTCAGGCGATTTTGGACGGCTGCGAGCGGATGAAGGCGAATAATGAAAACTTTGAAACATTCGATGCGGCGCTGTTTGGCAAGAAATTCGTAGTCTCCATCAAATGGCTGCACCCCAACACGCCGGATGGCAAATTCCTGATCATGCTGAACGACAAGACGGATCGGTTGGCGCAGGAACAACAGCAGGCTGATTTCATCTCGATGGTGAGCCATGAGTTGCGGTCGCCGCTGACGTCGATCAAGGGATCAATGGGGCTGTTGCTGTCGAAAGCTGCGGGCGAACTGCCCCCCAAGGCCGTTGGCCTACTTGAGATTGCGCACCGCAACGCTGACCGTCTGGTGCTGATCATCAACGATATTCTGGACATGGAAAAAATTTCGTCCGGACGGCTGGATTTCAACATCACGAAATCCGACCTCTCGGAAATGGTCGAGGAAGCCTTGCGCGCCAATGCGACATCGCACCAGCGTTACGGTCTGAACATCCGCTGCACGGGCATTGATACTCCGACGATGATCAAGACCGATCCGAACCGTATCATTCAGGTTCTGACCAATCTGATGTCGAACGCCGCCAAGTTTTCCAAACCCGGCGGAAACGTGGATGTCCGCGTTGAAAAAGTACCGGCTGGCGTGCAGGTGTCGGTCACGGACGAAGGTTCGGGGATCCCTGAAAAAGACCAGCACAAGATTTTTCAACGATTTGCTGATATGACGAATTCCGACAGGGCGCTTAAGGGCGGGACCGGTCTGGGGTTAAGCATCTGCAAGGCAATTGTTGAAAGTCTGGGCGGCACAATTGGTTTTGAGAGCCAGGAAGGTAAGGGGACAACGTTCATGTTTACCCTGCCGGCCCATACCGATCAAGACACCGAGAAAACGAAGATGCCTCTGTTGCGCAGCGTTGGTTAAGGAAGAGATAGATGATCAAGCTTTTGCATGTCGAAGACGACCCGGACATTCGCGAAATTGCGAAGATGGCGCTGGAGCTTTCCGGCGATTTCGAAGTTGTGCAGTGTGAATGTGGCGAAGATGCACTGCGGCGGGCGAGCAATTATGTGCCGGATGTGCTGTTGCTGGACATGATGATGCCCGGATTGACGGGGCGCCAGACCTTGGAAAAGCTGCGCGAGAATCCGGCATTCCAAACGGTGCCAGCCATCTTCATGACCGCACGCGCACAGCCGGATGAACTGGACGAGCTGCGTGCAATCGGCGCGACAGAGGTGATCAGCAAACCGTTTGATCCGATGTCGCTGTCGGATCAGATCAAGGCTGCCATTGCCTGATCAGTAGTCAAGGGTTGCAAGAACGGCTGCGGATTAACTCCGCAGCTTTTTTTGTGCTTTTTCCGGGGTGGAGTTGATGCCATGCGCGCAACGCAAAACGCGATGACAATATCACCGCGTCGCTGTTGTGTCAGATGAACCGTCTGTGGCCGCTATTCAGACGCGACCAGTTGGGGCTGATCGGCGATCAACGCCTCGGAACTTTGGACGAATTGGTCAATGTGAAAGATCAGTTCAGCAGGGCAGATCGCCAAATCCGCGTCAGGGCCGCCAAGATGGTCGTCAATCTCAAGCTCGCAGGCGCGCGCCTCTGTACCCAGATCGTCAAAGCCCAGTGACCCGGCGGTTCCGGCAATCTGGTGCAAAATGGTGCGGGCACCCACCAGATTGCCGTTGATTTCAGCTAGGTCGTCGCTTTCCCACGCAGTCAGCGCATGCTCGGCAATCGCGGCCTGTCGGTCCTTCAGCATCTCGATGAAACGGGTGCGAATGCGGTCAAGGCCGGGGAGTTCTAGCTTTTTCTGAATCATCCTGTTTGTCCCACAGTTCCCATTTGCCAAAAATCGCTTTGTGCGCGTGCATGGGCAATGGTGGCCGCTTCGGCAGAGGCATGCGCCGCGGAAATGGCATCCATGACCGAGGAATTGGTTTTCCAGATCAGCCGTTCAGCATTGCCGCCGCACACGCGCGGATCGATACGCTGCCCGCGGTTGTCGAACAATTCGGTCTGCGACAGTGTCAGATTGATGCTGTTGGCAAGGGTTTTCGTGTCGACGCGCAAGCCGCTTTCGGTGATGCACACGAACGTGCCGTTTCCGGCATAGGACATCAAGAACTGGCAACCTGCCAGCGTGTCAGAGATCGCTTCGCCCACGTCGGCCAGAACACTGTAGAATTCAAACGGCGACATGGCGCTGTGGAAAGTCTCGATTTCGCGGATGGTGAAGGCAAACGCCGTTGACCCAAACAGGTCACTGCGCGACAGCTGATTGATGTAGTTCTCCAGCGCCAGAAATTCAATCAGATTGTCGATATCATAGATCGACACCGGTTCATGCAGATGGATGGGGGGCGTGGTCTTGCCGGCCTTTGCATTGATCGCCTTGGTTGCGAATACCTTGCTGGTGTTGACCTGGTGGACGGCGACGACGCGTTCGATCAGCGACAGCCGGGCCGTTAGCTCGGACACTTCGAACGGTTTGGTCACATAATCAGTGGCCCCGGCGGTAAAGGCGGCGTCGATGTATTGTTTTTCAGACATCGCCGTCAGCATCAGAATCGGCGTGTCGTAGTACGACGCCATATCGCGAATGTTTCCGGCAAGGACGATGCCATCAGTGCCAGGCATCTGAATGTCGAGCATGAAGCAATCGAAAGGCGCGCGGGCGTTGTCTTGAATGATCGCCAGCGCGTCGTCGGCACAGGACGCGGTGGTCAGCTTGTGATCTGTCATTGATTCGACGAAATGCGCCAACAGTTCAAGAATGATTGGGTCGTCATCGACTGCCAGAATTTTCATGTCAAAGCCTCACTGGATACATATACACGACGGAATGCGCCGATATTGCTGAATTCAATCTGATGGGGAATAATGGCGGAAGTTGGGCGATTTAGTTGAAAGTTCGGGAAAACTTGGTGCTGCATCTGTGCAGGGCCACATCTGGATGCGGGCGCGATGACATCAGCACAGTTTTTTGACAAAGCGCCGGATGGGCAAAATGTGACCCGCTGGACGATCCACAACGGAGGCAATACCGCCGCCATCCTGTCATGGGGGGCCACGGTGCAGGAATTTCGCGTCGCGGGCAGCGACCGGTCGCTGATGTTGGGAGGGCAGGATTTGTCCGCCTATCTTGGGCCAATGCGGTATTTCGGGGCTGTGGTGGGCCCGGTCGCCAACCGGATAGCAGGCGGACAGATGACGGTCGGAGGCGTGTCGTTTGATCTGGACAAGAACGAAGCGGGGCGCACAACGTTGCACAGCGGCAATTCTGGGTTCAGCGATTGCAACTGGGCCTTTGCCAACCTGTCGGATACGTCGTGCCAGCTGCGCCATATGCATCGCGACGGGCAGGGCGGGTTTCCCGGCAATCTGCTGGCGACCGTGACGTACAGCCTGGACGACGAGGGCGCGCTTGAGGTGACGATCACGGGCCAGACCGACGCGCCGACCTATTTCAGCCCCGCGTTTCACGGATACTGGAACCTGTCCGGAATCCCTGATGCGTCGGACCACATGCTGACCGTTCCGGCAGAAACATATCTGCCGGTCGATGCGGATCAGATCCCGATAGGTGCACCGCAGCCAGTCGCGCAGACGGCGTTTGATTACCGTGTGGCGCGGCACGTTGGGGCGGTGCTGGATCATAACTTTTGTCTGGCCGCGACCGGCGATCTGCTGCACCGCGCCTGCACCGTCGCGGCCGGCGGGGTCTCGCTGACGGTGACAACCGATCAGCCGGGCGTGCAGATTTACAAAGGGCGTCACATCGACACGGGCTTGGTTGGGGGTGTTGACGGCCACCCCTATGGCCCTTGCGCGGGCATCGCGGTCGAACCGCAATTCTGGCCCGATACGCCGCACCAACCGACATATCCGTCAAGCTTGCTGACGCCCGGTGCGGTGTCGGTGCATCGGTCGCGGTTTCAAATCACCCATTAATACTAAGCCCGTTTTTCCATCGTCCGCGAATTTGTGATGATGCGGGACATGATTTTTTGATCAAGGACAATTGACTGTTTGGCAGTTGGGTTTATGTCGGTAACTTAGTAAGGCAGACATATAATATCGCGGCTTCCCATGCATCCCAAGATTGACCCTGACAGCATCGGCTTTCTGATTAATGACATCGCCCGGATGAGCCGCGCGATTTTTGAACGGGAGTTCGAAGCCGCAAATCTGACCGTTACCGCCGCCGAGGCGCGGGTGATGGCGCATATGGCGCGCTGCGGGGCGACGCGCCAACACCTGCTGGCCGAAAGTCTGGGGATGACCCCGATGAGCCTGACCGGGTTTCTTGATCGGCTTGAAATTGC
>JBFGFW010000117.1:0-7100 GCA_041579395.1 Sulfitobacter sp. | reverse complement strand
TGAACGAAGAACGCCGGACCCAGTTGACCAAGGTCGCGGGGCAATATGCCGAACATGCCCGCGTATCCATCCGCAACATCCGCCGTGACGGAATGGACCAGATCAAAAAGGCCAAGGCCGACGGCATGTCCGAGGACGACCAGAAAGTCTGGGAAGGTGAAGTGCAGGATCTGACCAACAGCTATATCGGCCAGGTGGATGCCCAGCTTGAAATCAAGCAGGGCGAGATCATGCAGGTCTGATAGCCTACTGCGGTGTTTGGTCACAGGCCCGCCGCCGGTTCGATCTGTTCTTCTAAGGAAGCGTCATGCCACCAGCGCCCGATTTTAAATCAGAGCTTGTTCCAGGGGCGCCGCGTCACGTGGCGATCATCATGGATGGCAATGGCCCGTGGGCCACGCAACGCGGACGCCCGCGGCTTTTCGGCCACCACGCCGGGGCCAAACGGGTCCGAGAGATCGTCGAGGCATGCCCCGATTTCGGCGTCGAATATCTGACGATCTTTGCATTTTCGACCGAAAACTGGAAACGCACCCAAGTCGAAGTGGCCGGCCTGATGAGCCTGTTCCGCCGCTATATCACCAAAGAGACACTTGCGCTGAGCCAAGAGGGCGTGCGCGTCAGGTTCATCGGCGACCGGGTCAAGCTGGACAAAAAGCTGATCAGACTGATGACCGACCTTGAAATCGCAACCCAGCATAATGACCGAGTGCATCTGACCATCGCGCTGAACTATGGCGGCCGCGACGAGGTGGCCCGCGCCACCCAAAGATTGGCGCAGGATGTGGCGTCGGGCCTTCTTGATCCCAAGGATGTGGATGAAGAAACCTTGCCAAAGTACCTGGACACCTGTGTTTTGCCGGACCCGGATCTGGTCATCCGCACGAGCGGCGAGGCGCGGATCTCAAACTTTCTGCTGTGGCAGTCGGCCTATGCCGAATATGAATTTATCGATACGCTGTGGCCGGATTTCTCAAAAGAGGAATTTGGCAAACTGTGCGCCGCGTTTGGCGACAGGGATCGGCGATTTGGTGCTGTAAAATCGTGATCGGGCCACGAAAGGAAACAGAATGACGACATCTTCGGAACGCTGGTCGGATCTTGCGGCGCGTATGGGATCAGGTGCGGCTATGGTCGTGATCGGCATGATCGGCATTTATCTGGGCGGGCACATCTTTCACCTGATGATCGCGCTGATTTGCGGCCTGATGGCGTGGGAGCTGGTGGGCATGCTGACCCCCCAAAGCAATGGCACAAAGACGCAGATGGGCCTGCTTGTGGGCGGGGCGACGCTGGCGGCGATGTATCTGCCGGTCGGATTTGCGCTGCCTGTGTTGCTGGCACCGGCGCTGGTGGGATTTAGCCAGATGGAAAAGCACCGCACGATATTCATGTGCTTTACAGTGATGATCATGCTGGCCGGGTTTGGCTTGGTACAGGTGCGCGACGATTGGGGTTTTGGCTGGCTGATGTGGCTGGTTTTGGTGGTCGTGGTCACCGATGTGGTCGGCTATTTTGCCGGCCGCGCGATCGGGGGGCCCAAGTTCTGGCCTCGTGTAAGCCCCAAGAAAACATGGTCCGGCACCGTGGCGGGCTGGATCGGTGCCGCGATTATCGGGACGCTGTTTTCATTCAACACCGGGATCGGGTTCCAGCTGGTCGGGGTCTCCATCGCGATGTCGATGGCGTCGCAGATGGGCGACATTGCGGAATCCGGCATGAAGCGGCGCGTCGGGGTCAAGGACAGCTCGAACCTGATCCCCGGCCATGGCGGGCTGTTGGACCGGTTTGACGGCATGTTGGGTGCGGCGCTGTTCTTGTTGATCATCGGACAGTTTCTGGCAATCGCGCCGAACCTTGGTTGATCAGACATGGCGCGGCGGATCAGCATTTTCGGGGCGACCGGGTCCATCGGGCAAAACACCATCGATCTGATTGCACGCACGCCTGAAAAATACGACGTGGTGGCGCTGACCGGGGCGGACAACATCGCCCAACTGGCACAGGACGCACGTGCGTTGCGTGCCGACATCGCTGTTACGGCCCATGACCACCTGCTAGACGATCTGCGCGCGGCGCTTGCGGGAAGTGACGTCGAAGCCGCCGCAGGAACCGCCGCCATCACAGAGGCGGCAGCGCGCCAAACCAACTGGGTGATGTCGGCCATCGTCGGTGCCGCCGGGCTGGCCCCGGGGCTTGAGGCCATGAAGCAAGGTGCGACCCTTGCGCTGGCCAACAAGGAATCGCTGGTCTGCGCCGGTCAATTGATGCTTGAAACCGCGCGGCGGCATCGCGCCACGATCCTGCCGGTAGACAGTGAACATTCCGCTGTGTTTCAGGCACTGATTGGCGAAGACATAGCGGCAGTAGAGCGGATCATCATCACGGCCAGCGGCGGCGCGTTTCGTGATTGGCCGCTGGACCAACTGGGGCAGGCCACGCTTGAGCAAGCCTCGAACCATCCAAATTGGGATATGGGCCAACGGATCACCATCGATTCCGCATCTATGTTTAACAAAGCGATGGAAGTCATTGAAACACGTGAATATTTCGGCGTTGACCCCAGCCAGATCGAAGTGCTGGTGCATCCACAATCAATGATTCACGCGCTGGTCGGGTTCAACGACGGGGCGCTGATGGCACATATCGGGCCTGCGGACATGCGCCACGCCATCGGCTTTGCACTGCACCATCCGCATCGCCAAAGCCTGCCGGTCGAGCGGCTGGACCTGGCCAAGATCGGCAGCTTCGAATTTCGCGCCCCCGATGACCAGCGCTGGCCCGCGTTGCGGCTGGCCCGCGAGGTGATGACGCGCGGGGGAATGGCGGGGGCGGTGTTCAACGCGGCCAAGGAAATTGCGCTGGATGGTTTCATTGCGGGACGCTTGCGGTTTCCCCAGATGGCCGAGGTGGTCGAGGACGTTCTGTCGCGACTTAATTCGGGCGATGGCCTTATTGATGCCACCATGACCCTTGATAACGTCGCGCAAGTTGACCATTTGGCAAGGCAGGCGGCAAAAGCCGTGATTGAAAAAAGGGCAGGGTAGCGGTTTGGATATTTTTGCATTGATCCCACAGTTCAGTGGTCTGATCTGGACGTTGTTGGCCTTTGTCATTGCGCTGTCCGTGATTGTCGCCATCCACGAATTCGGCCACTATATCGTCGGGCGCTGGTCCGGCATTCAAGCGGATGTGTTTTCGCTGGGCTTCGGGCCGGTGCTCTACAGCCGCATGGACAAGCGCGGCACCCGCTGGCAGATCGCCGCCTTGCCGTTTGGCGGATATGTGAAATTTGCAGGCGACTCCAATGCTGCGTCGGGCAAGGACAACACCGCAATGGCTGAGGTCCAGACCGACCCGGTTCGCCTGCGCAAAACCATGCACGGTGCGCCACTGTGGGCGCGTACAGTGACCGTCGCGGCCGGGCCGGTGTTCAACTTTGCCTTATCCATATTGATTTTCGCAGCCGTCGCCCTGCAAGTCGGCGTTGCCAAAGACCCGCTGACCGTAGGTGAAATGCGCCCGCTGCCGTTTGAAACCGTCGAATTGGAAGCCGGCGATGAAATCGTTGCGGTCGGGGGCGTGGCGTTGCCCGGTTTCGAGGACGAAGACGCCTATTCCGAAGCCTTTGCGGCGGTGCCACTGGAACAACCGTTGCAGTATGACATCATTCGGGATGGCGAACCGCTGACCGTGTCCGGTCCCTATCTGATGCCGTCGCTGATCAAGCAGGTGATGCCGCAATCCGCCGCCTATGACGCGGGCCTGATCGCGGGCGACGTGATCACTGCCGTCGACGGCGCACCGATTTTTGCTTTCCGCCAACTCAAGGACATCGTCGAGGCGTCAGATGGTGCCCCCTTGCTGCTGACCGTCTGGCGCGCTGGCGAGACGCTGGAATTTACCATGCGCCCCAAGGTCACTGACGAGCCGCAACCCGATGGGTCTTTCAAGACGCAGATGCGCATCGGCATCGTGGGCGGAACGGCGTTTGAAACCGCCACCACATCACCCGGTGTCATCGGCGCGTTCTGGTCCGGTGTCGAAAACACCGGCCGTATCATCAAGGGGTCGCTGTCGGGTCTCAAGCACATGATCGTCGGCAACATCAGCACCTGCAATCTGAGCGGTCCTGTCGGAATCGCGCAGACTTCGGGGGCGATGGCGTCGCAGGGCGCGCAATCGTTCGTCTATTTCATTGCGGTGCTGTCGACGGCGGTGGGGATGTTGAACCTGTTCCCGATCCCTGCGCTTGATGGCGGCCACCTGGTGTTTTACGCCTACGAGGCCGTGGCCGGAAAACCACCGAGCGACGGGGCCTTGCGCATCTTGATGACCATCGGGTTAACGCTTGTTCTGGGCTTGATGGTGTTTGCGTTGGGGAATGATATCTTCTGCCCCTGACCACCTCAAAATAGCATCAAAGCCACATTCCCGCCATAATTCGTCAAACCCTTGCCTCAATTGCACTTTAAAACTTGTGCAATCGAGCAAAGGAGCGCGCAATGCAGACGATCAAGAAAAGCTACCGTGGATTGAGCCTTCTGGTCGACCTTAATTGGGATCGCGTCTTGTATCTGGGTACCCTTGCCGTCGCCTTGGCGGCGGGTGCCTGGCTGGGATCGCTTTGATCCAAACACACTTCGGCACCTCATGATGGTTAAATTGGCCACTATACACCCTATATAAGGTGTTTGGTGGTCTCTTGCTTTTGACATCTGCTGTTTATCTGTCTAGTCAGGAGACAGAAAATTTATTCAAAGCAGGTAGGGCAAATGGGGCATAATGACAGGCGGAGCATATCCGCCGGCGACACGATTTTCACACCTTTTGCAAAATCGTTAAAGGGCATTTCGTTTTGTGCTATGATTTCAGTTGCTTGGTTGGTGCCCGCACCACTGGCACAGGCGCAAAGCTATCAATTCAATACGGTTCAGGTAAATGGCAACGCGCGGATCGGTGACAGCGCCATCCTCAGCCGTGCCGGAATCGCGCGCGGGCGCACGATCAGCGGCGGCGAGTTAAACGACGCATATCAGAAGTTGCAATCGAGCGGTCTGTTTGAATCCGTTGCTCTTGAGCCACGCGGCGGCACGCTGGTGATTACGGTCGTCGAATTTCCGACGATCAACCGGATTAGCTTTGAAGGCAACGCGCGCATCAAGGACGAGGCACTGGCCGAGATCATCTCGTCCAACGAGCGTCGGGTCTTCAACCCGACTCAGGCAGAGAAAGACGCCAACGCCATCGCACAGGCCTACAGCAACGATGGCCGCATCGCCGCGCGGGTTCAGCCCAAGATCATCAGGCGCGATCAAAACCGCGTCGATCTGGTGTTTGAGATCTTTGAAGGCGACAACGTCGAAATCGAACGGATCAGCTTTGTCGGCAACCGCGTTTATTCCGACAGCCGCCTGCGCCGCGTTCTTGGCACCAAGCAGGCCGGCCTGTTCCGAAGGCTGGTCAAGCGCGACACGTTCGTACCCGAGCGCACCGAACTTGACCGCCAGATGCTGCGCGATTTCTATCTGTCGCGTGGATATGTCGACATGCGCATCGCCGCCGTCAACGCCCAGTTGACCGAAGAACGTGACGGTTATTTCGTGCAATTCAACGTGCAGGAAGGCCAGCAATTCAAGTTCGGAACGCTGACCGTCACCTCGACGATCAATGGTGTCAGCGCTGATTCGTATCGCAACATCATCAAGACCAAAGCCGGTGCGGTTTATTCGCCATCGCTTGTCGAAACCGACATCGCGCGGATGGAGCGGCAGGCGATCCGTGACGGCGTTGACTTCATGCGGGTTGAACCGATCGTCACCCGCAATGACCGCGACCTGACACTGGACGTCGAATACCGGATTACACGGGGCCCGCGGGTGTTCGTCGAACGGATCGACATCGAAGGCAACACCACCACACTTGACCGTGTTGTGCGGCGTCAGTTCGACAGCGTGGAAGGTGACCCCTTTAATCCGCGCGAGATCCGCGAAAGCGCCGAACGTATCCGCGCGCTTGGGTATTTCGAGACCGCAGAAGTCAACGCACGTGAAGGGTCCAGCCCCGAACAGGTCGTGATCGACGTCAACGTCGAGGAGAAACCAACCGGATCGCTGAACTTCGGCGGGTCATTTTCGTCCAACGACGGGTTTGGTGTGGCGCTGAGCTTTGCCGAAGAAAACTTCTTGGGCCGAGGTCAAAAACTGGCCCTGTCGGTCAGTACAGCCACCGATGCCCGGCGCTATGGGATCAGCTTTGTCGAACCCAGCCTGCTGGGGCGTGACGTCGCCTTTGGTCTGAATCTGGACTATGCGGAAACCAATTCGTCGTTCGCCAGCTATGACACCACACGTTTTGTATTCGAACCCAGCGTTGCCTTTCCCGTCAGCGAAAATGGGCGCCTTCAGCTAAAGTATACCTACGATGATCTGGAAATGCTGGCCCGCAGCACGCCGAACAACGGCCTGGTGATTGCCGATGACATCGCGGCAGGGGCGCAGGTCGCGTCGTCGTTGGGTTATGTCTACAGCTTTGACACGCGTCGCGCCGGGCTTGATCCAACGGCGGGCGTTTTGTTCCAGTTCGGACAGGATTTTGCCGGTGTCGGGGGCGATTCCACGTACGTCAAAACCACGGCCAAGGTGATCGGTGAAAAGCGCATCCTGAACGAAGAGGTCACGTTGCGCGCCACAGTCGAAGGCGGCGCATTGGCGTGGAGCGAAGGCAACAACCGCGTCGCCAACCGCTTTATCCTCGGCCCGTCGATTTTGCGCGGCTTCGAGCCAGGCGGCATCGGCCCACGCGAACAAGGCGGCACGGTCGATGATCCATTGGGCGGCAATCTTTATGTCGCGGCCCGCTTCGAGGCGGAATTCCCAATCGGCCTGCCCGAAGAATACGGCATCAACGGCGGCGTCTTCTATGACGTGGGCAACCTTTGGAACCTTGACGATGTAAACTTCAATGGCGGAGCCGTGATCGGCGAAAGCGGGTCTTTCCGCCATGTTATCGGCGTTTCGTTGTTCTGGGAAACACCTGTGGGTCCGTTGCAGTTCAACGTATCCAAAGCACTCAAAAAAGAAGATTTCGACAAGGAACAG
>JBFGFW010000116.1:0-7111 GCA_041579395.1 Sulfitobacter sp. | reverse complement strand
TTGCATGCTGAGGACGGATAAGATGCGGCGCTTTGCCCTGCTGATCGCGATTTTGCTGCTGCCGCTGCCGATGCTGGCACAGGATGCGACGTCGCCGCCGGCAGTGCTGGTGGCTGACGATCTGTTCATCACCCGCGAGCGCGTGTTGGTGGCCCAAGGCAATGTCGAGGCGTTTCAGGGCACCACGCGCATCCGCGCCAAATCGATCCGTTATGATGAACGCAGTGGCGCGCTGTCGATCGAAGGACCTATCGTACTGACCGACGGACCCGACAGCGTCATCCTTGCCGACGCTGCCGAACTGGATCGGGATCTGCAAAATGGTCTGTTGCGCGGTGCGCGCATGGTATTGAACCAGCAGGTGCAACTGGCCGCTGTGCAGATCGACAGGGTCGACGGACGCTATAGCCAGCTTTACAAGACCGCCGTAACCTCATGCAAGGTATGTGCTGATGGCGAGGTGCCGCTCTGGCAGATCCGTGCCCGCCGGGTGATCCATGATGAGGTTGCACAGCAGTTATATTTCGACGACGCGACCTTTCACATCCGGTCGGTGCCGGTCTTTTATTTGCCGCGCCTGCGCATGCCCGATCCGACCTTGGAGCGCGCCACGGGCTTTTTGACCCCGTCGATCCGCACCACGTCGCAGCTGGGAACTGGCCTGAAGATCCCGTATTTCATCAAGCTGGGAAACAGCCGCGATCTGACTGTCACGCCTTACGTTTCGTCGGCCACCCGCACAATCGAACTGCGCTACCGGCAGGCATTCACAACTGGCAGGATCGAGCTTAACGGGGCCTATACCCGCGACGATCAGCGCCCCGACGACTCGCGCGGCTATCTGTTTGGTACAGGATCTTTTGATCTGCGCCGCGACTATAAGCTAAGCTTTAACATCAGGACGGTCAGCGACGAGGCGTATTTCACCGAATACGGCTATTCTGACGACGATCGCCTGCGCAGTGATCTGACGCTGTCGCGCGCGCGTCGCGACAGCTATGTTCGCACCAGCCTTTACAACTTCGAATCCCTGCGCCCCGGCGAGGTCAACGCGACCTTGCCGACGCTGGTGATTGATGGCGAATACGAGCGGCGCTATTTCCCGGCAGCACTTGGCGGTGAAGTGCGTCTGGCCCTGCAGGCCCACAGCCACCGCCGCAGTTCTGACCGGGACACAGACGGGCCTGACCCCGACCTGATCGTGGACGGGCGCGATGTGGCGCGGATCAACGGCAAGATCGAATACCTGCGCCGCATGACGCACCGGACCGGTCTTGTGACAGACCTGCGCACCGGAGCCACCTTTAATTTCTTTGACATTACCCAAGACCGCAGCTTTGCGCAGAACCACCGCGACGTGGCCCCCTTTGCCGCCGTTGGCCTGAGCTATCCGATGGTGCGCCGCGATGCCGGGGGGGCCACGCAGGTGCTGTCTCCGGTTGTGCAGATCGGTTGGACCAGCGGCACACGTCTGATCATCCCCAATGAGGAAAGCACCCGCGTCGAATTTGACAGCGGCAATCTGCTGGCCCTGTCCCGCTTTCCCCGCCCCGACCGGCGCGAGCGCGGCACGACGGCGGCGGCCGGGGTGCACTGGACACGGGTTGATCCGGAAGGCTGGGACGCGCATCTGGCCATCGCCCAGGTCTACCGTTCCACGTTTGATCCGGCGTTCTCGAACTCCTCGGGGCTGTCGGGCACCAGTTCGGACGTGTTGCTGGCCGGACAGATCAGTACCAATTCGGGCATGTCACTGACAGGTCGAACTCTGGTGGACGACGCATTCATGATCTCCAAGGCTGAATTGCGCGGCGACTGGCGGTTCCGCAAGGCCAGCCTTGGCGGTACCTATGTCTGGCTTGAAACCGACCCCGACGAAGACCGCGCGCAGGCGGTATCCGAAGTGTCGCTGGACGGATCCTATCAGGTCAGCCGCCATTGGACCGCCAGCGCTGATGTGCGCTATGACGTCGAAAACAATCAGGCCGCGACTGCCGGGCTTGGCCTGACTTATAACAATGAATGCGTCAGCGTCGATCTTTCGGTGCGCCGGCGTTATACCTCTTCAACAAGTGTTGAGCCGTCGACCGATATCGGCTTTAACATCGGCCTGCGGGGCTTCTCTGCCTCCAGCGGAACAGAAAGATATGTGCGATCATGTGGGAAATAGCCAAGATGAACCTGAACAGTCTGACACGCGGCCTGGCTGTGCTTGGAATGGCCGTGATGACGGTCAGCCCGGTCGCCGCGCAGAATCTCTATGCGCCGGTCGCCAAGGTGAACCAGTCGGTGGTCACCGAATACGAGGTGCAGCAGCGCCAGCGGTTCCTGCAAGTCCTGAACGCACCCGGAGCGACACGCCAGGGGGCGATCGACAGCCTGATCGACGAACGTCTGCGCAACGAAGCAGTGACCGATGCCGGGATTTCGCTGACCGACGAGGGTGTTTCCGACAGCCTGGCTGAATTTGCATCCCGGGCGAACCTCAGCACCGACGAATTCATCAGCGCGTTGGGGCAATCAGGCGTGTCGCGCGAGACATTCCGCGATTTTGTCGTCAATTCAATCGGTTGGCGTGAACTGATCCGGGCCCGCTTTGGCTCGCGTGTGCAGATCACGGACGCCGAAGTCAACCGCGCTCTTGGGGCAAACCAAGGCGGCGGCGTGCGTGTGCTGTTGTCCGAGATCATCATTCCCGCCCCGCCGCAGAACGCCGCCCGGGTGAACGCACTGGCCGAACAAATCTCGCAAACCCGCTCGGTCGGGGAGTTTTCGAATTACGCCACCCGCTATTCCGCAACCGCGTCGCGTGGGCGCGGCGGGCGGCTGGACTGGCAGGATCTGGCATCGCTGCCACCCAGCATTCAGCCACTGATCATGGGGCTTGCCCCCGGCGAGGTGACGCAACCGCTGCCGATCCCCAACGCCGTGGCGCTGTTCCAACTGCGTGACATTCAGGAAACCGGCGCATCTGCACCGACCTACTCGGCCATTGAATACGCCGCCTATTACATCGCCGGGGGCCGCAGCGAAGCGGGATTGGCGACGGCGGCCAAGCTGCAGGGCCGCGTCGACACCTGCGACGATCTTTACGGAGTGGCCAAGGGCCAGCCCGCCGAAGTGCTGGAAAGGGTCACCAAGTCGCCCTCCGAAATCCCGCAGGATATCGCGTTCGAACTGTCCAAGCTCGATCCCGGCGAAGTGTCCACCACCCTGACGCGCGCCAACGGCCAGACGCTGATGTTCTTGATGATGTGTGGCCGCACGGCTGCCGGCAATCAGGACAGGCCGCGCGAAGATGTGGTCGCGGCCCTGCGTCAGCAACGGCTGGAAGGCTATGCCGAACAGTTGTTGGAACAGCTGCGGGCCGATGCGCGTATCGTGGTGAAATGACCCACCCGTCACGGCCTGTCGTCATCTCTTGCGGTGAACCGGCAGGCATCGGACCCGAGGTTGCTGCCCGCGCGTGGGCTCTCCTTGCGGGCGAAATACCGGTGGTGTGGCTGGGCGATCCGCGTCACCTGCCCCGCGATACACCCCACCGGGTCATCGCCACAGCGTCCGAGGCCGCCGCGGTCGGTACCGACGCGCTGCCGGTGCTGCGGCACGACTTTCCGCAAAGCGCAATTGCAGGCCAGCCCGAACCCGCCAACGCCCAAGGTGTGATCGACGTGATCGCCCGCGCTGTCCGGTTGGTGCAGGACGGGGACGCCAGTGCCCTGTGCACCGCGCCGATCCACAAAAAGGCCCTCAAGGACGGTGCCGGTTTTGCCTTTCCTGGCCATACCGAATACCTCGCCGCCCTTGCAGGGGCAAAGGACGTGGTGATGATGCTCGCCTCTGACCAGTTGCGCGTCGTGCCGGCCACAATTCACATCGCTCTGGATCAGGTCGCCACGACCCTGACCCCCGCCCGCCTGCGCCGGGTGATCGAGATTACGACCGACGGACTGCGCCGCCAGTTCGGCCTGTCCACCCCGCGGCTGGCCGTTGCCGGCCTTAACCCCCATGCCGGCGAAGGCGGCACCATGGGGCGTCAGGAAATCGACTGGATCGCCGGGCTGATCAGCGACATGCAGGCCGAAGGCTATGATCTGCGCGGCCCCCTGCCCGCCGACACGATGTTTCACGCCGCCGCCCGCTCCCGCTATGATGCGGCGATTGCGATGTATCACGATCAGGCGCTGATCCCGATCAAGACGCTTGATTTCGACCGCGGCGTCAACGTCACACTGGGCCTGCCGTTCATCCGCACCTCGCCCGACCACGGCACCGCCTTTGACATCGCAGGCCAAGGTATCGCCAACCCCACCAGCATGGTCGAGGCGTTGCGCCTGGCCCATAAGATGGCACAAGTCTGATGCTTCTCTGGCTCTTAAATATCCTCGCCGAAGGCATTTATCTCTTCTGTCGCGCCATTTCCCCAAACAGGGCCGCGCGCGGATGACCGCCATCGACACTCTCCCACCGCTCCGCGATGTCATCAACGCCCACGACCTCAAGGCGCGCAAATCGCTGGGGCAGAACTTCCTGCTGGACTTGAACCTGACCGCCAAGATCGCGCGCCAGTCGGGCGATGTCACCGCCTGCGACGTGCTTGAAATCGGCCCAGGCCCCGGCGGGCTGACACGCGGTCTGCTGGCCGAAGGCGCGCGGCACGTGCTGGCGATCGAAAAGGACAAACGCTGCCTGCCCGCCCTGGCCGAGATTGCCGCCGCCTACCCCGGCAGGCTGACGGTGATCGAAGGCGACGCGCTTGAAATTGACCCGCTGGCCCATCTGACCCCGCCGATCCGCGTCGCGGCGAACCTGCCCTATAACGTCGGCACTGAACTGCTGGTGCGCTGGCTGACCCCGCCGCAGTGGCCGCCGTTCTGGGAAAGCCTGACGCTGATGTTCCAGCGCGAGGTGGCAGAGCGGATCGTGGCCAAGCCGGGGTCCAAGGCCTATGGGCGACTGGCGCTTTTGGCGCAGTGGCGGGCCGACGCGCGAATCGTGATGCAACTGCCCCCCGAAGCGTTCACGCCGCCGCCCAAAGTATCCTCATCGGTCGTGCATCTGACGGCCTTGGCCGAACCACGCTTTCCGGCTGATCCGGCGGTGCTTAGCCGTGTGGTGGCACAGGCGTTCAACCAGCGCCGCAAGATGCTGCGTGCCGCCCTCAAAGGGGCTTCGCCTGATATCGAAGACCGGCTTATCGCTGCGGGGATCAAACCCACCGACCGGGCCGAGCAGATCCCGCTGGAAGGGTTCTGCGCGCTGGCCCGCGAAATCGCCAAACCCTGATCGGACCTCGACCCGGACAGAAAAATGGGGGTCCACTTGCGCGCGGCCCCCCTAATTCAACTTTAACTGATCTATTCCGCCGCTTTTGGCTGGTCGCCCTCTGCACCGGTGTCGCCACCATTGTCAGAACCGTCACCGTTAGACTGAGGCTTGCGACGCGGTGCGCGGCGCTGTTTGGGCTTGTTCTCGGGCGTTTCTACAAGATTGGTATCGTCGTTGTCATCGCGGCTGTCATCGTCGGCGTCGTCAGATGTGCGCGCGCCCGCGGCAGGCTTGGGGGTGCGGCTTCGGCGGCGCTTGGGGGGCTCGCCGGCGTCATGCGCTGCGGGCTGGCCAGAGGATGGCTGCGGCTGACCTTCCGACGCGCCGGAGGGGCCTGTCTGACCGTGCCGGTCGGACGTGTCATGTCCGTCGCCACCTTGGGTGCCCTGGTTTCCTTCGCGCTCCTGACGCTCGACCCGTTCGCGGTCGCGTTCGGCCTGACGTTCGCGGTTCTGGCGGTCCTGTTCTTCCTGACGCTCGCGGTTCTGGCGTTCCTGCTCGTCCCGGCGCTGGTCTATCTCACGCTGCGCTTCGGACAACAGGCGCAGGTAGTGCTCTGCGTGCTGCTGAAAATTCTCTGCCGCGACGCGGTCATTGCTCAATTGGGCATCGCGCGCCAGTTGATTGTATTTCTCAATGACCTGCTGCGGAGTGCCACGCACCTTGCCCTCGGGCCCCGAGCTGTCAAACACGCGGTTGACCACGTTGCCACCTTGCGGCTGACGGTTGCGGTTGTTCTTGGACCGGGTCCGGGATCTTGAAGATTTCATGTAATCAGTTCAGCCTTGTTATGCTGTGCTTTCAAAAAAGCTGCCGGATGCGCCTGCTGCATCCATCAAAAAGCGAGTCGTTCGCCATGTTGGGCTTAACGCCGCGCGGGACCGCCAAACTGGCATCCACCGCTGCAACATCTTTGAATAAACATGCCAATTGCGTGTCGGCAAGCAGAAACTGCGGAAATTTTGATCCGGTCACAGTTTTTTGGCAAATTTACGCCGGCGTATCGGCCCAAAGGACACGGTCGCGCCCGTTCAGGTCGGGCAGCACACGGACCCGGCCCCAACCGGCGGCCCGAAAGATGGCGGCAACGGCGGGCCCCTGCTGCCAGCCGATTTCGGCCAGCACCCGACCGGTAGCGGTCAGATACCCCTGCGCCTCGGCGGCGATAATGCGGTAGACGCTCAGCCCGTCCAGCCCGTCGGTCAACGCCATTTCAGGCTCATGCAGGCGTAATTCCGGGGCGACGTCCGCCATTTCGCTTTTTGCCAGATAGGGCGGGTTGGCAACGATCAGATCAAAGCGGCCCTCGGCAGCGGCAAACCAGTCCGATTGCCGGATGTCTGCGCGCGGTGCCACTTGGTGCTGAACGGCATTGGCGCTGGATTGCAGGCACGCGGCTTCGGACAGATCCAGCCCCACACCACGCGCGTCGGGGCGTTCGGCCAGCAGCGTCACCAGAATGCAGCCCGAACCGGTGCCCAGATCCAAAACCCGCGCGAACGGCTCGGACAAAGCCAGTTCGATCAACGTCTCGGTCTCTGGGCGCGGATCCAGCACGTCACGGCTGATGATGAAGTCGCGGCCGTAAAAGGCCCGTTTGCCCACCAGATGCGAAACTGGCACCCGAATGGCCCGCAATGCGATGAGGTTTTCAAAGCGTTCGGCAATATCGGGCGCGATGATTTCGGGTGCGATCAACGTCACCCGTGCGGCATCGACAGACGCGGCATGCGCCAGCAACAGACGGGCATCGCGGGCGGGGTCCGGCACGCCGGCGGCGCGC
>JBFGFW010000115.1:0-7181 GCA_041579395.1 Sulfitobacter sp. | reverse complement strand
TTTCATCAATCGACGCAGTGGTGTCGAGATGCTCCTTGAGCCAGGACATCGTGAATTTCATCGGCTGGATCCTCATGCAATCGCTTGGCAGACGGGGTAGCGGTTAATTTGGCCGGGTTCAATGCGGCGCAGGCGTCAATTCCTGGGGTTCCGCACGGTTTTGGGCATCAGGTCATCCAGTTGCAGGCCCAACCATCCGGTCGGGATGAAATGCCCGCCGGTGTGCACGTCCAAGGTCACACTGCGACCCTGGCTGCACTTATCCCAGACGAAATGCGCGAAGTTCACGCCCGGCACGAGATTCAGCGTCCCGTCAAGCCGGCCTTTGCCACACCGAAAAATCTTGCGCCACAGTGCCACGGCATTGGTCGCATCATGGCCGGGGCCGCGCGGCAGGCTCATCCAGATATCTTTCAGCCCATGCACATGGCGGACCTGTCGGGGCGGGTTCGGGCAGATGCTGGATTGCTTGATGGTGCCTGACATCGTGAACAGCCCGGCGATCCTGTCGCCCCGCACGCAGGCGTAGCGCCACGCCATTGCCGATCCAAAAGAGAACCCCGAAATAAAGATCTGGTTCGGGTCCACCGGATACCGATTGGCCACATCGGCAAGGACGGCATCGGCAAAGGCGATGTCGGACTTGGGGTCGTCCTGCCAAAAGCGCCAGGCGCGATTCCGGGCAGACGGCGCAATCAGCATGACGCCGCGCGGCCTGGTCTCTGACCCGATGCGGGGATGGCGAACCACGGTCTTGCCGCGGCGCAAAAACGCGTGGAAATGCATCATCACCGGCAGCGGCGTCACGCCGTCCCAGCTATCCGGCAACAGGATGTTATATTCGCGGTCGCCCAGTTTGCAGACGATGTCGCCGCCACAGGTCTGGGCAAACGCCGGACTGGCAATGGTGGTACAAAAACAAAACAGAAGAAGGCGCAGAACACCCATATCGCGTCCCAATCAGCGGCTTAACCCGCCGTGAAGTGTCGGCTGGTCCAAACTCGCAAAGCCATAGTGGCGCAACCAACGCAGGTCTGAATCAAAGAACGCGCGCAGGTCCGGTATGCCGTATTTCAGCATCGCGATCCGGTCGATCCCCATGCCGAAGGCAAATCCTTGCCAATCGTTTGGATCAATCCCGCCCGCCTGAAGCACTTTGGGGTGAACCATGCCAGAGCCCAGAACTTCCATCCAGCCGTCGCCTTCGCCGATGCGCAATTGCCCATCGACCCAGGAACATTGGATGTCGACCTCGGCTGACGGTTCGGTGAACGGGAAATGCGAGGCGCGGAACCGGGTCTTGATGCCCTCGACTTCGAAAAACGCGCTAAAGAACTCCTCAAGCGTCCATTTCAGGTTCGCCATCGAGATATCCTTGTCGATCGCCAGACCTTCGACCTGGTGGAACATCGGCGTGTGAGTCTGGTCATAATCGGCCCGGTATACGCCACCGGGGCAGATGATCCGCAGCGGTGCGCCCTGGGCTTCCATCGTGCGGATCTGCACCGGGCTGGTGTGGGTGCGCAACACGTGCGGCGGACGGTCGTCACCCGCGGCGCGGGCCATATAGAACGTGTCCATTTCGGCGCGGGCCGGGTGGTGGCCGGGGATGTTCAGCGCGTCAAAGTTATACCAGTCGGTGTCGATGCGCGGCCCTTCAGCGACTGAAAACCCCATCTCGGCAAAGATTGCGGTGACTTCTTCGGTGACCTGACTGACCGGGTGGATGGTGCCCTGCCGCTGGGTCCGCGAGGGCAGCGTTACATCCAGCCATTCAGACCGCAGGCGTTCATCCAACGCAGCATCGCCCAAAGCGGATTTCTTGGCGGCCAGTGCCGACATGATCTCGTCTTTCAGGGCGTTCAGTGCCGGGCCTACGGTCTGGCGTTCTTCGGGCGTCATCTTACCCAGTTCACGCATCTTCAGCGCGATTTCGCCTTTCTTGCCAACGGCCGCCAGACGGATGTCTTCCAATGCGGCCTCGTCGCGGGCGCTGGCGATCTGGCCCAGATATTTCGCTTTCAGGTCGTCCATATCTGCCTCATGTCTTGAATTTGCGCTGGTGCTAGCAGAATTGCGCCCGAATACAAGCCGCACCGCCATTAGGTGCCGCCCTTGTGCGCCCTGCGCCGCGGGCACATAGTGCCGCCAAAGCAGAGGGGCAGACATGAAAACATCACGGCAATCCGTGACCGATGTGGCCCTGCCGCGACCTGTCGCCAACCCCTGGCTGGCACTGGCCGGGCTGACGCTTGGGGTGACCGTCACCAACAGCTTTGCCCGCTTTGCCTACGGATTGATTCTGCCCGCAATGAAATCCGAACTGGGCTGGACCTATGCGCAGGCGGGGTGGCTAAACACCGCCAACGCGCTTGGCTATGTGGTGGGGGCGGTGCTGACGCTGCTGCTGATCGGGCGGATTGCACCCTCGCAATTGTTCAGCTTCGGACTGATCGCAACGACACTCAGCCTGTTCGCCACGGGCTACGAGGCGGCAATGGAATGGCAGACATTCTGGCGCATTGCCGCCGGGGTCTTCGGGGCGATGTCGTTTTCCACCGCCAGCGTGCTGACCGCGCGGCTGTTTGCCGAAGACCCCAGGCGCAATGCACTGGCCATCGCGATCCTGTTCGGCACCGGTGGCGGGCTGGGGATCATGCTGGCGGGCGCGTCCCTGCCCCTGATGCTGGACGCGTGGGGGCCGTCATCATGGCGCTATGGCTGGTATGTGATCGGCGTGATCAGTCTGATTGGCCTGCCGCTCAGTCTGTGGGCCGCGTCTATGCTGCACGTTCCTGCACAGCGCAACACATCGGCCGGCGGGCTGGAGCTGCGGCGGATCTGGCGCGAGCTGGCGGGATACGCCGGTTTCGCCATGGGCTATATCGTGTATCTGACGTTTCTGGTGGCATGGATGACGGATCAGCAGGCGTCGGCGTTGCTGATTGCAGGGGTGTGGATGACGTTGGGCGTGGCCCTGGTCGTGTCGCCCTTCGTGTGGCGCGGGGTGCTGGCGCGGCACGCGTCTGGCTGGCCGCTGGCGATGATCCTGACGGGCATTGCGGCCGGATCGGCGTTGCCGATGATCTTGCCCGCAGGTGGTGCCGTTGTCATCTCGGCGGTGGTGTTCGGGCTGTGCGTTTTCATGGCCCCCAGTGCGATCACCAGCTTTATCCGGCAGAACCTGCCCCCCGAAAGCTGGGCCGCCGCGATGAGCTTGTTTACCGTGGTGTTCGCCATTGCCCAAACCATCGGACCCTTTGCCGCAGGGGCCTTGGGCGATGCGAAGGGCGACATCGGTACCGGCTTGCTGGTTGCCGCCGCGATCCTGCTGACGGGTGCGGCGCTGGCCGCGTTTCAAAGACCACTGAACCCCTAAGGAGAACGCAAAACGCCGCCCTGATCTCTCAGAGCGGCGTTCGTGTTCTTGTCTCGGCGTGGCGCTTATGCGGCCAGCGCGTCCTGTGCCTGCTTCACGATGGCACCGAAGGCGTCGGGCTCGTGGACGGCCAGATCGGCCAGAACCTTGCGGTCCACTTCTATACCGGCCAGCGACAGGCCGTTGATGAAGCGGCTGTATGTCAGCGCCTCGTCGTGGCTGCGCACGGCTGCATTGATCCGCTGAATCCACAATGCGCGGAAATTCCGCTTGCGGTTCTTACGGTCACGCGTGGCGTATTGGTTGGCTTTATCGACCGCCTGACGGGCGACCTTAAAGGTATTCTTGCGGCGGCCATAGTAACCTTTGGCGGCTTTAATGACCTTTTTGTGACGGGCGTGAGTGACCACACCACCTTTTGTACGGGACATATCGGCTCTCCTATCTTAGCGGTCGTAGGGCATGAAGCCCTTGATGATCTTTGCGTCGGGGCCAGCCAAAACTGTTGTCCCACGCGCGTCACGGATAAATTTCTTGGTCCGCTTGATCATGCCATGCCGTTTACCGGCCTGACCGCCGATGACCTTGCCGGTCGCCGAGATCTTGAAGCGCTTCTTAGCGCTCGATTTCGTCTTCATCTTGGGCATTTCCGTCTCCTTAACTTGAGTTCGGTAGATGCGCGACTCGGCATGCCACGTGGGCCGGACGCGCGGAACGAAGCTGGCGTATAGGGGCGGCGGTCGGATATGGCAAGCGCAAAACTGCGCGCCCGCGTGTCACCAGAACCTGTAGCGGGCGATGACATGCATCACGGCGGCGGGAATATCCTCCAGTGCATAACCACCGGGATGGGTGCGCACGGCATAGACGATCAGGCCACCCGCAATCAAGATGGTGATCATCGATGCGCGTGGGGCACGCCTGTCTGAAAATGCAGACAGCACAGACGGAATAGCAAGCATCGCCAAACCAAGGCCCAAGACAAGCAAAAGATCAGAGTCCATGAATTGCACGCCTTTGTCGCAATAAATTTGGCCTATGTTGACATAGGCTACTCTGGATCAGTGCTAAAAATCAAACGCTCGTCGCAGGGGGCAACCCGCAAGATGTTGGTGCTGCCCTCGACGTTGAAGGGGACCCCGGCGATAACCACGATCAGGTCTTCGGGGCTGGCATACCCTTCGTCACGCGCAGCACGGGCGGCGCTGACCACGGCTTTTTTGAAGCGGTCCAGCCGTTCTGTCATAACGCAATGCGTGCCCCAGCTTAGCGCCAGCCTGCGCGCTGTCCTGACCAGCGGCGTCAGCGCGATGATCGGCACCCTTGGCCGTTCGCGCGCTGTCAGCAACGCGGTGGTACCACTTTGAGTGAAGCAGCAGATCGCCTTGATGTTGGTGGTTTCGGCAATTTCGCGGGCGGCGACCACAATGGCATCCGCTACGGTCATCCGGTCAGCGGTGCGCGAGGCTTCGATAATCTGGGTATAGGTCGGGTCACGCTCCACTTCGGTGGCGACATTGTCCATCGTGCGCACCGCGTCGACCGGATAGGCCCCAGCCGCAGATTCAGCCGACAGCATCACCGCATCGGCCCCTTCGTAGATCGCGGTCGCGACATCCGAGACTTCGGCGCGGGTGGGCATCGGGCTTTCGATCATCGATTCCAGCATCTGCGTGGCGACGATCACCGGCTTGGCTGCAGCGCGGCATTGCCGCACCAGCCGCTTCTGGATCGGGGGCACGTTCTGCACCGGCAGTTCAACGCCCAGATCGCCGCGCGCCACCATGATCCCGTCGCTGACCGCCAGAATGTCCGCGAACCGGGCCACCGCCGACGGCTTCTCGATCTTCGACAGCAGCGCTGCGCGGCCTTTGGCCAGTTCGCGCGCTTCGGTCACGTCTTCGGGGCGCTGCACAAAGCTAAGCGCCAGCCAATCCACGCCCAGTTCGCAGACAAACTCCAGATCGGCGCGGTCCTTGTCGGACAGTGCCGCCAGGGGCAGCACCACATCGGGCACATTGACGCCCTTGCGGTTGGAAATGGTCCCGCCGATCACAACCTCGCAATTGGCGAAATCCGGGCCGCAGTCCTTGACCTTCAGGCGGATCTTGCCGTCATTGACCAGCAGGCTTGCACCGGCTTCAAGGGCGGCGAAAATCTCGGGGTGGGGCAGACAGACGCGGCTTGCGTCACCTTCCGTCTCGTCCAGATCGAGACGGAAATCGGCCCCCTCGACCAATTGTTCGCTATCGCCGGCAAAAACCCCCACCCGCAGCTTCGGCCCCTGAAGGTCAGCAAGAATACCGATGGTCGTCCCGGTTTCCTGTTCGATCTGACGAATGATCTGATGCTTGACGCGGATTTCCTGATGGCTGCCGTGGCTCATGTTCAGGCGGAATACGTCCGCACCCGCCTGGTGCAAGGCCGAGATCATCTCGTAGGTGTCAGATGCGGGCCCCAAGGTGGCGACGATTTTTACATTCCGCGTGCGCTTCATACTGTCGGTCATCCTTCGTCAGGTCTGGGCTGGCAACCAGCCCTTGTTTTTCTTTCACATGGTGTAGATCTAGCATGTGCTGGTTTCTGAGTGGATAGTCAAAAAATTAGCGATAACAGGTGATTTTCATTTACCTCTGACTGACATAAATATGTGGCCCAAGAGGTTAGACCACATGACATACATCCCCTTTTCCATCGACGGCGCAAATCGTCCCGGCCGTTGGCTGGTCACCTGCGATCATGCTGCGAACACGGTGCCTGACGCGGTTGGGGGTGGCACCCTTGGGTTGGACGATGCCGACATGGGGCGTCACATCGCCTTTGATATCGGTGCTGCGGGGGTGTCGCGCGCTTTGGCCGAGCGGCTGAATGCCCCTGCGATCCTCAGCAATTTCTCGCGGCTGGTGATTGACCCCAACCGGGGCGAAGATGACCCGACCCTGCTGATGAAGCTTTATGACGGCACGATCATTCCCGCAAACCGCAACGCCGACCACGCCGAGCGGGAACACCGGCTGAACCTGTGCTATCGCCCCTATCATGACGCGTTGACCAAGCTCAGCGCGCGCCCCGCAACCGTGATCGTTTCAATCCACAGCTTCACGCCGCAACTGCGCCAGCGGGCACCGCGCCCTTGGGAAATCGGTGTGCTTTACGCCCATGACGCCCGGTTGGCGCACCCTTTGCTGGACCGACTGCGGCAGCAAACTGGCCTGACAGTTGGTGACAACGAACCCTATTCGGGCCACCTGCCCGGCGATGCGGTTGACCGGCATGCCCTGCAGCATGGCCGCCCCAATATCCTGATCGAACTGCGCAATGATCTGATCGCCGATGCCGCAGGCCAGCAGGCTTGGGCCGACCGTCTAGCCCCGGTCCTTGAATCCACGCTGGCCCAGACCCAACTTTGATCTCAGACAGGAGAATGAACATGCCAACCCAACAAGAGATCGAACTGCAAGCCGCCGCCTTCCGCCGCCTGCAACAGCATCTGATGCACGACCGCACCGATGTACAGAACATCGATATGATGAACCTCGCCGGGTTTTGCCGCAATTGCCTAAGCCGCTGGTACCAAGAAGCCGCCAACGAGCGCGGCATCGAGATGGGCAAGGAAGAAGCCCGCGAACTGTTCTACGGCATGTCGATGGACGAATGGAAAGCCAACTACCAAACCGATGCCAAGCCGGAACAGCAGGACGCATTCAAGACCGCGTTCGAGGAAAATGTCGGAAAGGGCTAGGTGCTTTCTTGATCCATTTTTGCGTACATAAGGCCGACGGTCGGGTTTGAGCCCAAGGTC